>NZ_CP049714.1:2172500-2315326 GCF_011082485.1 Apibacter sp. B2966 | reverse complement strand
AGGGTCTCTTTCATCTTTCTTTTCGAAATACTTTTCACCTTTCCCTCACGGTACTTGTTCGCTATCGGTCTTCAAGGAGTATTTAGCCTTGGAGGATGGTCCCCCATGTTCAGACAGGATTTCACGTGTCCCGCCCTACTCTTTTTCATACATATCCAGATTTTACTTACAGGACTTTCACCTTCTTCGGTTGTTCTTTCCAAAACATTCTGCTATCTAATTACATACTTTTGGGCTATTCCGATTTCGCTCGCCACTACTCTCGGAATCTCGGTTGATTTCTTTTCCTCTTCCTACTTAGATGTTTCAGTTCGGAAGGTTTGCCTTCCCTTGCGGGAATACTATACTCTTGTATAGTGGGTTGCCCCATTCAGACATCTGCGGATCACTTCGTGTGTGCCAATCCCCGCAGCTTTTCGCAGCTTACCACGTCTTTCTTCGCCTCTTGAAGCCTAGGCATCCGCCATACGCCCTTAACGATTTCTTTTCCTTAGCCAATTATATTGGCCGCTCGGTTTATTTTTTTATATAAAATCCCAATAATGTCAATGATCCGTATATAACACTGGTTCTTTTTTACTACTTCTTTCGTTTTTAGAACCTTGTGGAGAATAAGGGAGTCGAACCCTTGACCTCCTGCGTGCAAGGCAGGCGCTCTAGCCAGCTGAGCTAATTCCCCTTGTTTCCCTTTGTAGTCTCAGGCAGACTCGAACTGCCGACCTCTACATTATCAGTGTAGCGCTCTAACCGGCTGAGCTATGAGACTGATTGATTTTTATTTTCCTCGTTGCTCCTTTTACTCTTCTTCTTATGTCTTACCTTTTCCTTACAGGGGCTTTTCAGGGGTGTTATATATCTTGTGTTTTTTAACTTTTTACTTACTTTTTTATTTGTTTAAGTAGGAAACACCTGGAAGTTGTTAGCTTCTTTTGGGGTTTTTATTCCTTGTTTTGACTTTTTGCTCTAAAAAAGAGATGTTCCAGCCGCACCTTCCGGTACGGCTACCTTGTTACGACTTAGCCCCAGTCACTAGTTTTACCCTAGGCAGCTCCTTTTACGGTCACCGACTTCAGGTACCCCCAGCTTCCATGGCTTGACGGGCGGTGTGTACAAGGCCCGGGAACGTATTCACCGCAGCATGGCTGATCTGCGATTACTAGCGATTCCAGCTTCATAGAGTCGAGTTGCAGACTCCAATCCGAACTGAGACCGGCTTTTGAGATTCGCATCTGGTTGCCCAGTAGCTGCCCTCTGTACCGGCCATTGTAGCACGTGTGTGGCCCAGGGCGTAAGGGCCGTGATGATTTGACGTCATCCCCACCTTCCTCGCGGTTTGCACCGGCAGTCTCATTAGAGTTCCCGACTTTAATCGCTGGCAACTAATGATAAGGGTTGCGCTCGTTATAGGACTTAACCTGACACCTCACGGCACGAGCTGACGACAACCATGCAGCACCTTGAAAATTGTCCGTAGAAATACTTATTTCTAAGTACGTCAATTCCCATTTAAGCCCTGGTAAGGTTCCTCGCGTATCATCGAATTAAACCACATGCTCCACCGCTTGTGCGGGCCCCCGTCAATTCCTTTGAGTTTCAACCTTGCGGTCGTACTCCCCAGGTGGGATACTTATTACTTTCGCTTAGTCACTGAGAAGTTAATCCCCAACAACGAGTATCCATCGTTTACGGCGTGGACTACCAGGGTATCTAATCCTGTTCGCTCCCCACGCTTTCGTCCATCAGCGTCAATCGGTATTTAGTAACCTGCCTTCGCAATCGGGGTTCTGTGTAATATCTATGCATTTCACCGCTACACTACACATTCCAGCTACTTCAATACTATTCAAGATTAACAGTATCAACGGCAGTTCTACAGTTAAGCTGCAGGTTTTCACCGCTGACTTATCAACCCGCCTACGGACCCTTTAAACCCAATAAATCCGGATAACGCTCGCATCCTCCGTATTACCGCGGCTGCTGGCACGGAGTTAGCCGATGCTTATTCGTATGGTACCTTCAGAACATTACACGTAATGTGGTTTATTCCCATACAAAAGAAGTTTAAAACCCATAGGGCTGTCGTCCTTCACGCGGGATGGCTGGATCAGGCTCTCACCCATTGTCCAATATTCCTCACTGCTGCCTCCCGTAGGAGTCTGGTCCGTGTCTCAGTTCCAGTGTGGGGGTTCACCCTCTCAGGCCCCCTAAGGATCATCGTCTTGGTAAGCCGTTACCTTACCAACTAACTAATCCTACGCATGCCTATCTGTATCCGATTAATCTTTTAATATCTGCCAATGCTGACTGATATGTTATCCGGTATTAATCCGGGTTTCCCCGGGCTATCCCGGTGATACAGGTAAGTTGCATACGCGTTACGCACCCGTACGCCGGTCTCTCTTGAAGCAAGCTCCAAAATACCCCTCGGCTTGCATGTGTTAGGCCTCCCGCTAGCGTTCATCCTGAGCCAGGATCAAACTCTCCATTGTAATTTCTTTGTTATTATCAATTTCAAGGCTTTTTCCCTAACTCAAAAGAATCTCTTTTCTTCCAGGTTGTGTTTTGCTACTTTTTATCTTTCGTAAGCTTTGTTTAAAAAACTTTTTATTTCAACGATCTTTTGCGCTAATCAGGTCCCTCATCTTCTGTTTTTCTCTTTCGTTGTTCCTGACTTGCGGGTGCAAAGATAGCTACTTTTTCTTTCCCCGCAAGTTTTTTTTTAATCTTTTTTTAATCTTTTTTGCTAAATAATCATTAATATACTGAATACGAACCACTTAACCTCCAAAAAAATTTTTAATTTTTTTCTATTTATTCCTGCTTCTCTCCTCATCATTCGTATTGGACCTTATGGGCTCGTTCTTATTCTTTTCTATTTTACTAACTTTATAGGTTGTATACTCTAATTGATAGTTTTGAATTCCTTTCCTCTAATGTTTTTATTCAAGTACTTTTTTATATATAGTAGACAGTACACTTTACTATTACTTTAACTGAATAGCTTTTTGTTTTGTAATTTATAATAATATATATCGAACAAGTTATTAAAGTCTTTTGCTAAATAAACTATTATATAAAATTAAACCTAAAAAGATATATAAACTATATATAACAAAAAAGACTGCTTATTTATCATAGCAGTCTTTTTAATTTTTCAGATATGTTCTAGCAGATTATCTTTTAGCTCTGTATTCGCTAACAGTTAATTGCTTTCTTCCTTTTGCTCTACGTCTTGCTAAGACTTTTCTTCCGTTAGCTGATGCCATTCTTTCACGAAAACCATGCTTGTTTCTTTTCTTTCTTTCTGAAGGTTGAAATGTACGTTTCATCGGTTGTTATCTTATATCTTTATATTCGTTAATCTTTTTCGAGGTTGCAAAGATAGCATTTATTTTTTATATTCCTACTTTTAATTGTTTTTTTGTGTAAAAAATTTTAGGTGTAACCGTAAGGTAGTTATAGGTTTATAGTCATAAACAAGGTTATTGTAGGTTATTTCTTCTCTTTACATGACATATAACTATATAGTAAACTTTTTCTTAGTTGTTATTTTTATATGTTCTGTCAAGAAAGAATAAATTTTGATTGTTCTTTTATATTAAGGTAACTTATATTTTGTTTTCGTGAAATCAATTTTATACTTATCAATAAAAAAAGCTATCATTAATGATAGCTTTTTCAATTCATTATAAAGTAGTAATATGAATATTACCCGTTAATTTTAGCAATTCTTTGAATCAATTCAACAACTTTGTTAGAATATCCCCACTCATTATCATACCAGCTCACTACTTTAACAAATTTAGGGCTTAATTGTATCCCTGCTTTTGCATCAAAGATTGATGTACGTGGATCTGTAATAAAGTCAGAAGAAACAACTTCTTCATCGGTATATCCTAAAATTCCTTTTAATTCACCTTCTGATGCTTCTTTCATTGCTTTACAGATTTCATCATAAGTTGTTTCTTTAGCTAAATTTACTGTTAAGTCAACTACTGAAACGTCTAAAGTTGGTACACGGAATGCCATACCTGTTAATTTTCCGTTCAAAGAAGGAATTACTTTTCCAACTGCTTTAGCAGCTCCAGTTGAAGATGGAATTATATTTCCTGCTGCTGCTCTACCTCCTCTCCAATCTTTTGCTGATGGTCCGTCAACTGTTTTTTGAGTAGCAGTAGTAGCATGTACTGTAGTCATTAATCCTTCTAAAATACCAAATTTTTCATGTAATACTTTAACTACCGGAGATATACAGTTTGTTGTACAAGATGCGTTAGAAATAAATTGAGTACCTTTTACATAGGTATTATCGTTTACTCCGCATACAAACATAGGGGTATCATCTTTAGATGGAGCAGACATTACTACATATTTTGCTCCGGCGTCGATGTGACCTTGTGCTTTATCTTTTGTAAGGAATAAACCTGTTGATTCTACTATATATTCTGCTCCGATATCACCCCATTTAAGATCTGCAGGATTTTTTTCAGCAGTTACTCTAATTGCATTTCCATTTACTACTAATTTACCATCTTTAATTTCAATCGTTCCATCGAATTTACCATGAACAGTATCATATTTTAGCATATAAGCCATATATTCAACATCAATAAGGTCATTAATTCCTACAACTTCAATATTTTCATTATGTTGAGCCGCACGAAATACTAATCGTCCTATACGACCAAAACCATTGATACCAATTTTAATTTTTGACATAATACTTTACTTTTTTAAGTTTGTTTCTAAATTAATTTTTTTATTTTATCTATGTAGATAAGATATCTGCTACTTTTATTAGATCCTTATCTATTTCATTATGCTTTTTAATTGCTTCTTCTATAGGAGTAAAAACGATCTTGCTCGATTGCATTCCTGCCATTACATTAGATCTACCCGCCATTAATCCTTCAACTGCAGCAACACCTAACCTTGAAGCCAACACTCTGTCGGCAACTGTAGGAGATCCTCCTCTTTGAATATGACCTAAAACGGTAACTTTAACGTCAAATTCCGGATATTTCATTTTAGTGAATTTAGCCAAATCATATACTCCTCCTAATTTTTCTCCTTCAGCTACTACTACAATACTGGATGTTTTTCCTTTTTGTTTTGCATTGTCGAAAGAAGAAAATAAATCTTCAATACTATCTTTTTGTTCAGGTATAAGTATATCCAATGCTCCGGTAGCTATACCGCTGTTTAAAGCAATAAATCCGGCATCCCTTCCCATAACTTCTACAAAGAAAACTCTATTATGCGAAGTTGCTGTATCTCGGATTTTATCGATTGCATCAACGACGGTATTTAATGCTGTATCATAGCCTAAGGTAAAATCTGTACCGAATATATCGTTATCGATAGTTCCGGGAATTCCAATAAAAGGTACTCCTTGTTCTTTTTGGAAAACAGTTCCACCTGTGAAAGATCCATCTCCTCCGATGACTACTAATGCATCTATATTATGTTTTTTTACTGTTTCTGCTGCTTTATTTCTTCCTTCAATAGTTCTAAATTCATCGGAACGTGCAGATTTGAGCTCAGTTCCTCCTCTATTTATTAAATTTCTTACTGAACGAGGACCTAAATCAACAACCATATCATTAATCAGCCCATCATATCCCATTCGTATTCCACAGCATTCTATTCCATAATAATTAGCTGCTCTTACAACTGATCTTATGGCAGCATTCATCCCGGGAGAATCTCCTCCTGAGGTTAAGACACCTATTTTCTTAATTTTATTTGTGTTTTTAGACATGTTTTTTTATATAGATTTTTACATTCTAAGATCATACAAATATACTAATCATTTGTGGATTATGCATTAAGAAAAGGACATATATAATAAAATATATATCATGTGATTTTATATTGATTTAAAATTAATTTTTTCTTAATTTTGTAGCTATCACCCTTAATTTTAAGGTAACTTATTTATTTTATATCCACATTTTAAATTAGATATATTACGAAGTTATTAGTATAATAAATTGTATTGATAATTTACAATTTTGTATATCAAAAATAATACCATATTCCTTTATAATTCAACATTTATACAGCTTCGTAGTCGTAAAATAAAAAATCATTTATGCTGATTTTCATAAATTTTTTTTATTATTTTAAACTTCCTACCATGTCTTCCGGTCTAACCCATTGATCAAATTGTTCGGCAGTTACTAAACCCAAATTAATTGCTTCTTCTTTTAATGTTGTTCCGTTTTTATGTGCTGTTTTAGCAATTTTGGCAGCATTTTCATACCCTATATGTGTATTTAAGGCTGTCACCAACATTAGGGAATTATTAACGAGTTCTTTTATTCTTGTGTAATTAGGCTCAATTCCGATGGCACAATGATCGTTGAATGATTTACAAGCATCTCCCAATAGTTGGGCAGATTGTAAAAAATTATAGGCCATAACCGGTTTAAAAACATTGAGTTCATAGTTTCCTTGTGTACCGGAAAAAGAGATAGTTGTATCATTACCCAATACTTGAGCACATACCATGGTCATTGCTTCATTTTGTGTAGGGTTTACTTTGCCCGGCATAATGGAAGATCCTGGTTCATTTTCCGGTATAAATAATTCTCCTATTCCGCTTCTAGGTCCGGATGCAAGTAATCGTATGTCTTGAGCTATTTTAAACAGTGAAACGGCTAATTGTTTTAGTGCTCCGTGTGTTTCAACTATTGCATCATGAGCTGCTAATGCTTCAAATTTGTTGGGTGCAGTAAAAAATGGCAATCCGGTAAATTTAGATATGTATTCTGCAACTTTGACATCATAACCTTTAGGAGTGTTTAATCCTGTCCCTACAGCTGTTCCTCCTAAAGCTAATTCTGATAAATGCGTCAGGGTATTTTTTATAGCTTTAATAGCATGATCCAATTGAGCTACGTATCCGGAAAACTCTTGTCCTAAAGTTAAGGGGGTGGCATCCATTAAATGGGTCCTACCTATTTTTACTACATCTTTAAATTTCTCTGATTTTTTTAACAATGTATCTCTTAATTTTTCAACTGCCGGTAAGGTATGTGTTACTACCTTTTTATAGGCTGCAATATGCATTGCTGTTGGGAAGGTATCGTTAGATGATTGGGATTTATTTACATCGTCATTAGGATGAATGGGACTCTTTTCACCTAGTTTACCTCCACCTAATACCAATGCTCGATTAGATATTACTTCATTGACATTCATATTGGATTGAGTTCCTGAACCGGTTTGCCATATAACAAGCGGGAATTGGTCATTTAATTCTCCTTTACTGATTTCATCACATACTTTGGCTATTAAATCTCTTTTTTCTGAAGGTAATACTCCTAAATCAGTATTAGCATATGCGGCCGCTTTTTTTAGATAGGCAAATGCTTCAATTATCTCTTTGGGCATTGACGCTTCCGGTCCTATCTTAAAATTATTTCTTGATCTTTCAGTTTGGGCACCCCAATATTTGTCAGCGGGAACTTGTACTTCTCCCATAGTATCTTTCTCTATACGGTAATTCATGGTTATGTTTTTTATTTTATATGAATCTTTCAAAAATCATACAAAAATAAAAAATCAGCCAAAAAGGCTGATTTTATTACTTCTATTATAGGATTGATTTACTTTTTCTTATTTTTATTTTGATTCATTTTTTGTTCTTGAATCTGTTTTTGTTGCTCTTGGGCTTGTTCCAACATGGATTGCATTTTTTGCTGCCATTTACTTTTTTTCTTACCCGGCTTTGTTTTATTCTCTTGCATCTTAGCATGCAACTTTTCTTCATTGATCATAAAGTTTTTAATCAATAAGATTAAAAGTATATTTATAGCATTGGATACTAAATAATACCAAGAGAGACCTGATGCATATGAATTTAACCAAAATATAAACATAACCGGCATCAAATACATCATAAACCTCATATCCGGCATTCCTTCTTGTGTAGGTGCCTGCATGGTAGAGGTTGACATTTTAGTGTAAATTAATAATACTAAACAGTATAATATCGTAAACAGACTTATGTGATTTCCGTAAATACTTGATAAAATTGGAATATGTGTTGTCCATTCATAAATAGAATCATAAGCGGTCAGATCATCTGCCCAAAGGAAGGACTGTCCTCTTAAAGCTATATTATTCGGGAAAAATCTAAATAATGAATAGAAAATAGGTATTTGTATTAATGCCGGTAAGCATCCTGCTAGTGGATTAACCCCTACTTTTCTATATAATTCCATCGTAGCTTGTTGCTTTTTAATCGGATCTGAATTTTTGTGCTTTTCGTTTAATTCGTCAATTTCCGGTTTTAAAATTCGCATTTTTGCTCCCTGAATGTATTGTTTATACATAATAGGAGAGGTAACTAATTTTACCACGATGGTCATTAAGAAAATTATCCACCCTGCTGCAATACCGAATTTTGATAAAAATTCATAAATCCATAAATAAAATATGCAAAGCCATTTCATCCATCCAAATGGAATGTTGTATGAAAACTGTTTACTGTTTCCATTATCTGCTTTGTAAGATTTCAATAGATCATAATCTAAGGGTAGAAAATTCCAAGTATATTTTTGATTAATTTCTCCTTGTTGGATAGGAACTATACTTGTAAACGTAAAATTCTTAAGATAATCAGGGTTATCTCTTTCTGCTTCTTGTGTACCTTTGGATTTGTAAAATCCGTTCTGTGCTTCTAAAATAGTTGCAAAGAATTGTTGTTTAACACTAATCCAATCTATTTTGTCTTTATCTTCTGTAAATCCGTTTGTATCGTAATCAGTTTGAGAATAATCGTTTAAACTGTATCTAAACTCTGTATAAGTGGTTTCTTGTGATTTTCCTTTTTCAAGAGCGATCGCATTTTGATTCCAATATAATTCGGCATCTTGCTGGGAGGTAATTTTTGATAATCCTTTCGATACAACCTGAAAATCTAAAGAATATTTTCCTTTCAGTGCATAACGAAATTGAATAAAACTCGTATTATCTAAATTCGCAGTTAAAACGGTTACATTTCCTTCAGTTGATGGTGTAAAAACTAAATCTCTTGTATTAATTATTTTACCTGCCTTATCTTTAAATGAAATATTGAAATCGGTATTTTCATTATTTACAAGATATAAAGGTTTTTTGTGAAGGGTTGTATCCTTATCATAAGCCGTCCATTTTTTTAAACGTACTTCACGTAGTTGAGCTCCTTGTGTGCTGACTTTAACTTCTATTTCATCATTTGAAAAAGGTAATAATTCTACCTTAGCCTGAGCAAGTGAGTCTAACTTTACGGGTGCTGACTTATCATTGGTATTCTGAGAGATATTTTCAGATTTGATTTGTTGCTGTTCGGATTTTTGGGCTTCATCTATCGCCTGTTTTTGTTGGTTATTGGAATATATTAAAAATCCAATTAAAATAATCCCTATAAGAATAAAACCAATCAGCTGGTTTTTATCAAATTTGCTTTCCTGTTGCATTCTTTACTTTGTTTATCTGATAATTTTGAGATGCTTTAACTAATGCTAAAAATAATGGGTGGGGAGAAGCTACCGTACTTTTATATTCCGGATGGTATTGTACTCCTATAAAGAATGGATGATCTTTTACTTGTATAACTTCCACCAACCCTGTATCAGGATTAGTTCCAATGGCTTCTAAACCATTGTTTTCAAACTCACTTATATATTCATTGTTAAGCTCGTATCTATGTCTGTGTCGTTCTTCTATATTTTGTGCATTGTAGATTTTTTCTGCTATAGAGCCTTTTTTAAGTTTACATGCCCATGCTCCCAGTCTCATAGTGCCTCCTTTATTGGTGACATTTTTTTGTTCTTCCATTAAACAGATAACCGGAGCTGAGGTATGCAAGTTAAATTCAACACTATCTGCATCTTTATATCCAAGTACATTTCTAGCAAATTCAATGACCGCAATTTGCATACCTAGACAGATTCCTAATACAGGTATTTTATTAACTCTAGCGTATTGACAGGCTATAATTTTTCCTTCAATTGCTCGATCTCCGAATCCGGGAGCTATTATAACTCCATCCACACCTTTTAAATAATCGGAAATATTTTCATAAGTAAGATCTCCGCTGTATATCCAACGAATATTTACTTTAGTTTCTAAAGTAGCTCCTGCATGTATTAAAGCTTCTACAATAGATTTATAGGAATCTTGAAGAGATACATATTTACCAACTAAAGCTATTTCAACATTACTCTTCGGATTTTTATATTTATCCAGGAAATCATTCCATTGTTTTAAATCCGGTTTTTTATCTGTGGATAAACCTAATTCTTTTAACACTAATGCATCAAAATTCTGATTTTGCAGATATAAAGGAACTTCATAGATGGTAGGAAGGTCTTTACTTTCAATTACATTATCAATATTAAGGTTACAGAATAATGCTAATTTGGAGCGTACTTCTTTAGATATTGAGCATTCTGTCCTACATACCAGAAAATTGGTTTGTACTCCATATTCCATAAGTTGACGTACGGAATGTTGAGAAGGTTTAGTTTTTAACTCTCCACTGGCTGCTAAATATGGAATTAATGTTAGGTGTACAACAATCGAATTTTGATATCCTAATTCCCAGCGTAATTGACGTACGCTTTCAACATAAGGTAAAGATTCAATATCTCCTACCGTTCCTCCTATTTCGGTAATTATGATGTCAAAATCTCCTTTTTTGCCTAATATTTTAATTCTTCTTTTTATCTCATTAGTAATATGAGGAATTACCTGTACAGTTTTTCCTAAAAAGTCTCCTCTTCTTTCTTTATCAATAACTGTTTGGTAAATTTTTCCGGTAGTAACATTGTTGTCTTTGCTGGTAGGACTATTTAAGAATCTTTCGTAGTGCCCTAAATCTAAATCAGTTTCAGCTCCATCTTCAGTAACATAGCATTCTCCATGCTCATAGGGATTTAGTGTTCCCGGATCAATATTAATATATGGATCGAGTTTTTGAATGGTTACTTTGTAACCTCTGGCTTTTAAAAGCATTCCTAAAGATGCAGCGACAATTCCCTTTCCAAGTGAAGAAGTAACACCACCTGTAACAAATATATACTTTGGAGAAGATTGGTCAGACATAATTTTAAAGTTTAGAAAAAATTTAGTTTATATAGTTTAGAATAGTTCAGTCAGTACCAATAAAAAAAGGCAAGCTACCTGCATCACACCGCTACAACCATTTACCTTTGCTGCGTTCCCACCCTGGAGGATTCACAGGAGCTGGTTGTGCAGGACTTGCCGGTGCAAAAGTATAACTTTTTATAAATAATACAAAATTATAAGGCTTTTTTGAATAATATTTTTTCCTAAACCCGAACTTATAAATCAGGATAATTATATTTTGATGTCCGGATTTAAATATGTTAATTCGGTATTGAGCCTTTTTTGCGAAAGTTCCTTACCTAAACTAAATATTCAATCCAGATATCCTCTTACTAACTCAGAAGATTCTTTCTTTGATTAGCCAAGGAGGAACAACGATATTACACGAGGACCTCAGTTTACTTGTAAAGATCCTTTTTATATTGATGGGCAGCAATTGTTTCGAATCAATCCCAACTACTTTGAAACTTTATTCTTTTCTAAAATTAAAATTTAAAAAATAAAGAAAACAGTTATTCTTTTATTGTAAATTATCCTGATGGTAAAATTGGAAAATACTAAGAATTAGTGCATGTCCAACATTATATTTCAACATTTATTGATTCTATAGGAAATAAAATTCTTTATGAATATTTATTAGATTTTGGTACTCCTTATAATATTAAACGTGTTTCCTACGGAGGGAGATCACTTTTCACAGATACATACTATTATATTAATTTTTCGTTAAAATAAAGAAAATATCTTATTAAATCATAAAAAAAGGATTTTGAATACATAAATAAAAAATTTGTATCTCAACTAGTTGTGTTTTCTTCTTACACAGGTGTTTATCAAAAATATCCTATAACACATGATATAATGAGCGTCTACGTATTATTAAAGTGGAAAATGGAGAAGAAAAAAAGTTAAAACCACTTACTTTTAAATTCAATGATTAAAATGATACTAAAATTGTTAAAAGAATAGTATAAACAACGGATTAAAAATAATAATAAATTAACAGCTGGTTGTGGATTTTAAAAAAAACTAATTAAAATATTACTATCATTTGGATTGTATTTATTAATGATGCTCATTACAGTTTTCTTTTCAAAATATATTTATTACAAACCATATAAAATTAATACAGGATATAGTATTATTTCTCCAATAATTTATGCCAAAAAATTATTATATATAATAAGTATCATATTTATATTATTTTATATATGGAGAATATTATTAAAAACAAACTATTTTTATATAATAAATTTAATATTAATTATTACAATTTTAATTACTATGAATTAATACACAAACTTAATATTATAATAATATAATATCATATTTAACATTTACTAAAATAATTAATAAACTAAGATTCTACGATTTTTCGCAAGCGTAAGTAGAGTCTTTGGAGCGGTATTGTCTGATGGGAATTTCTGGCAAGGTGGACTACAGGATTAACAGTATAAGAATTAAATCACGTGGAGTTGTATTCGAGGTCCTAAATAATTAAATAAATTGATATGAAAAAAAAAATACTAATGATTGGACTATTTATTACAATATTATTGTCTGAATTAAAATATCTTGATTTATGTGTTTCAGAAAAATATGTAACCCAATTGGAAGGATTAAACCCAACTGAAAATCAAATTAAAAAAGTAAAAGAGTTGAAAAAAAAAATAGAAATTAATAAAAAGATAGCTCTTTCTATAATTGCTCTTTCATTAGTTTCTATTTATCCCATTTCGTTAATAAAAAAATAAGATAAAGGAAGGAACTTAGCCAAGATGACCAATAGCTTGGGGAGTTGCCGGACAATAAATTAATGGATATAATTCATATGATAAAACTAATATATTTATACACGGAGGAAGTTCTCCGGGTAGTGCAGACTGTATAGACATTATGAGTAATGACTAGAATTTTTCAATTCACTAAGTAATTATAAAATACTGCCATTCCTGTACACGTTAATTTAAATAATATGAATAAATTTTTTAAATGGAAATCATATTTTTAGTAGGATTAAGTGTGATTTTGTTTATTATTATTTTAGCTGAGGTAATTAGTATTTGAACATACCCTGAAGAATACAAAAGAATTTACGAATTTTCTAAGACCCTATAAAACAGATATTTAAAAGTATTTTCAATTATATCTTTTCAGATATTATTGGGATATGTTTTTTAATTTTTTACATTATTTTAAACTTGATATTTATTATAAAAAATATAAGATTTATCAAATTTATTATATTAGTAGTAGAAGTAACTCAATTGATATATATGATATATAATTTTATACATCATATACAACAGCATTTTACCATTAAACTAAAAACTTCTCGCTTTGCGAGGAGTTTTTGTTTTACCGTGCAGCAGCGTTTTTCTGAAAAAAGTCTTTAAACTTTTTATTGGTTAACATTTTTTCCAAAAGCCGAAAAATGGTTTGCTTATCTTCTTCTTTCAGCTGCTGTAAATCTTTACTCTGCGGATAATTGAGGCCAAAAATATTGCAAAATATTATATATTTTACAGTTAGAGCGAAGCTTCAAAAAAGGAGAATTATTATGCAAAGAATGCATTAACAGCAGAATGCGGAATCTTCAAAATATTTTGTCTATCTGTTGGAACTCGCAACTTTAAAGAATACGGAATGTTGCTCGAACAGGTGCAATGTTTTTAAGGACACAACCAAATAGAAACTAATAAAATTTACACACATATACTAAAATCAATAAAAAATTATAAATGATGAATGATGAAAATTTTTGAAAAAAAACGTTTCTGCTGTTGATAAAATTATTTTAAAAAGTTTAAATTAAATTTTAAATACTACTTATAATTATTTCATTCATAAAAATAATTACTATCTTAGCTACATATCAAAATACTAAAAAAAGATGAGCATAAAGTTACGGCTAATTATTCTTGTTTTTCTTCAATATTATATTTGGGGTTCTTGGTTAATATCTTTGGGAGGATATGCCGGATTACCTATAACTGAGGGTGGTTTAGGATTTACCGGAATCCAAATCGGAAGTTTATTTGCAACTATGGGTTTTACTTCTCTATTTATGCCCGGCTTATTGGGTATAGTTGCCGACCGATGGATAAATGCTGAAAAATTATTAGGTATAAGCCATATTCTAGCTGCCATATTTATTTTCATGGCCTCTCAAGTTAAAGAATACCATATATTTTATCTTTTGCTATTCCTGCATACTTGCTTTTATATGCCAACCATATCATTGACTAATTCTGTTTCTTATAATGCTCTTGAAAAAAATGGTTTAAATTCGGTTACCGATTTTCCTCCTATACGAGTTTGGGGAACCATTGGTTTTATTGCAGCTATGTGGACGGTAGATTTCTTAGGTTTTGCCAGAAGTTCTATTCAACTTTTCATTAGTGCGGGAGCCGGAATTATTATGGCCTTATATTCCTTTACGATGCCGGCTACACCACGAAGTAAAAATGTTAATAAGAAAGGATTAATACATGCACTAGGCCTGGATGCCTTTGTTTTATTGAAAAATAGGAAAATGGCTATATTTTTCTTTTTTTGCATGCTGTTAGGTTGTTCACTCCAAATAACCAATGCTTTCGGAGGTCCTTTTTTAGATAGTTTTAAATCCACATATCCCGATTCTTTTGGCGTTAAACACCCTAACTTATTACTATCAATATCACAAATTTCTGAAACTTTATGTATTTTATTAATACCTTTCTTTTTACAAAAATTTGGAATCAAAAAGGTGATTATGATAAGTATGTTTGCATGGTTTCTACGTTTCGGACTGTTTGGATTAGGAAATCCGGCTAATAAAATTTATCTTTTAATTTTATCCATGATTGTTTATGGAATGGCTTTCGATTTTTTCAATATTTCAGGATCTTTGTTTGTAGATAAAGAAACTGATAAGAGTATGCGTTCCAGCGCTCAAGGACTATTTATGATTATGACGAACGGACTAGGTGCTATTTTAGGAAGCTACGGTAGTGGATGGGTGGTTGAGCATTTTACAGTCAATGGCATTACCAACTGGCCATATGTTTGGTTTACTTTTGCAGCTTATTCTCTAACAATTTTTATCATTTTCCCATTTGTGTTTAACCCTAAAAAATCTTCTTAGGAATTAGATATTTTCAAAATGGACTATTAAAAATATTTTTATTTAAGAATAAATTTTTGCGTTTTAGTAAATAACCATCCTATTAAAACGCCGATAAATGCTCCTGAAAGAACATCCAGAGGAAAATGTACTCCTACATATATTCTGCTATAAGATACCAAAATAGCCCAAGAGAATAATAAAATGGATGAATATTTATATTCTTTTTTAAAAAGAAAAGTTAAATAGGTAGCTAAACTAAAAGAATTGGCAGCATGTGCGGAAAAATAGCAATAGGATCCCCTACATTTTTCAATCACTAGCCTAAAAACCCCTTCTAATTCCGGATTTCTACAAGGTCTTGGTCGCTGAATCCAATTCTTAACCAATGAGGATAAAGAATCGGTTAAAGAAATCATTAAAGCAATACTTAAACCGACTAAAAGAACTTTTTTCCATCCATATTTTTCTAAAATAACTAAAAATATAAAAAAATATGTAGGGATCCAATAGTATTCATTAGTTATAAATAACCAAAAAGCATCAAATTTTGGGCTTCCTAAATTATTTAAATATAAAAATAATTCTTCATCCCATTTTATAATTTTATCCATTAACTTCTTTTTACAGGACCATCGAACGTATCATCCATAAAATCATTTAAATGATCAGTAGCCTCATTTACCTTTTTATCCATACTTTTTTTTGCCTCATTTATTTCATCTTCTATTTCTTTAACTGATCCGTTGTCATCAACTTGAGACATGATTTCTCTTTTAATATTATCGGTGGCATCTTTCATGGCACGTACCCCCTGACCTAACCCTCTTGCTATTTCAGGAATCTTATCAGGGCCAAACAATAAGACCACTACTAAAAGTATAACTATAATTTCTCCAAAACTCACAATATCTACATTTATTTTTTACAAATTTACAACTTTCTCATATGTATTGTCCAATTTTAAATGAATTTAACGTATTCGTATTAATTAAATTCTAATAAGTGCTTGTAATAATTATTTTAAATAATAAATGAGAATTTTTATGTGTGAAATATCATTTTAAGCCTAACAATCCTGTAAAATTCAAAATTCACTAACCCTATACATATTGTTTATAAAAAAAGGTCTTGAATTTCAAGACCTTTTTTTATTACAACATAAAATATTTATTTTATAGTGGATACTTTCGTATTTGAATGTTCTTTATCATAATTATATTTAGTTAAATCATAAGATAAAGAAGATGCTATGTATATAGATGAATACATACCAAATGTAAATCCTAAAAATAGTGCAAACATAAACCCTTGTAAAGTTTCACCGCCGAAGAAGAAGATAATAACTGTTACCATAATTGTAGAAACACCCGTATTAATAGTTCTTCCTAAAGTATGATTAATTGCATCGTTATATAATTCCTCTAAAGTCATTAAGTGGTGCGCATTATTTTTCTTATTTTCTCTAATCCTATCAAATACAATTACGGTATCATTAATTGAATAACCGATAATGGTTAAAATAGCAGCAATAAAGGATTGATCTATTTCCACGGAAAAAGGTATGATTTTTAGCCAACTCAACACGGAAAATGCACCCATTACAACTATCGAGTCATGTAATAAGGCTGCAACCGCACCGGTCGACATTTGCCAATTTCTAAATCGTACCAAAATATAAATGAAAATACCAGCTAATGCAATAGATACGGCAATAACTCCATTTCTAACGATCCCACTGGCTACTGTAGGACCCACTTCTGAACTTGATTGAATTCCATAAGGAGTACCTTTTACAAAACTTTCTTTAGAATAATTAGCCGGAAGATAATTTTTTAATCCTGTATATAATTTTTCACGAATTACCACATCAATATTTGGATCATTACTATCCATTCCATATTTAGTAGTTATTCTTACTTGATTACCTTCTCCATATTTTTTAGCATTAATATTCGAAGATTCTCCGTCAGTAGTAAATAATTTTTCTAATGATTCGGTTACTTCTTCCGGATAAATATTTTTTTCCAGTTTAATTACATAAGTTCTTCCTCCCGTGTAATCTACCCCTTTATCAAAACCTTTAGTGAACATGGAAACCAAGGCAATAACCATTATAACCAATGAGAAAATATAAGCATATTTTCTTTTTTCCATCCATTTAAAATGAACATTGGTAAACCAGTTTTTAGTTATGCTTGTAGCTAAAGAAAAGTTTTTACCTTTTTCCATAGATCCATATATAAGCATACTGGTTATAAATATTGCAGTAAATAAGGTACAGAAAATACCTATAACTAAGGTAACCGCAAAACCTTTGATCGGTCCGGTGCTAAATAAAAGCACGATACCCACAATTAATGTAGTTAAGTTACCATCAATAATTGCTGCCAAAGCATGTTTTTGTCCTTCAATAAATGCTTGCTTTAGAGGTCTTCCTCGTCTCAACTCTTCTTTAACTCTTTCAAAAATAATAATGTTAGCATCTACAGCCATTGCCATAGAAAGTACTATACCTGCAATTCCGGGAAGAGTTAAAACAGCACCCGTGGAAGCCATAATACCTATTAAATAAAATAAATTTAATATAAGAGCTATATTCGCGTATAAACCTGCTTTTCCATAGTAAAAAATCATCCATCCTAAAATAAACAAGTAGGAAACAACTATAGATATTAATCCATTGTTTATAGATTGTTGACCCAAAGTTGGACCTACAATTTCTGATTGGATAATTTTTGCTTTTGCCGGTAGATTACCGGATTTTAAAACATCAACCAAATCGTTAGCTTCTCTTTCTGTAAAATTACCGCTAATAACTGATTGACCGTTTGGAATAACTGAATTGACATTAGGAGCAGTATAAACTACATCATCAAGAACAACTGCAATGGGTTTACCAATATTTTTTTCAGTCATATTTTTCCAAACCAAGGCACTTTCCGGTCCCATTTGCATACTTATTTGTATTCTGTTGAATTGGTCGAAAGTTAAACCTGCTTCAGTAACTGCCCCGACTAAAGGAGCTTTGTTATTTTTAGTTCCACGAATGGCATATAATTCTAACTCATTGTTAGATTGGGAATCCGGTTTAGAAGCCCATAATAATTTTATATATCGTAAACCAATCGGTAATAATTTTTTAGCTTTATCTGAATATATAACTTTATTAATTGCTGCTGTATCAGATAATTTAGCAACTGCTAATGCATTGGATCGATTAGACGGTTTCAATAAGGGAGTTAATTTGTTATTAGCAACCTTTAAATTAACATCCATTAGATAGGACCATGCGGTAGGTTGATCATACACTTCCCAAAACTCTAATCTCGCAGATGTCTGAAGTAATTTTTTTACACGATCAGCATCAGTAACTCCCGGTAATTCCACTAATATTCTACCGGTACCGGGTACTCGTGCAATATTGGGTTCATCAATATTTAGTTTTTTGATACGGGCCCTTATAACATCTATTGCTTTAGTAACTTTGGATTCAATAACTCCGGAGATATATTTTTCAACTTGTTCGTCAGTTGTGTTATGTTGAATTTGATTGGATAAATCTCTAGTACCAAAAACATCAGGACTGGATAATTTTAAATCTGGCTGATTTAATTCTGATTTAGCTGTTTGAAATGCTTTAAAAAAATTAGCTGTATAGGTATCCCTGGATTTCACTTCCTCCGAAGTAGCTATATCTAAAGCTTTTCTAAATACCGGATTTTCTGAATTATCTGCCAAATCCAACAATAGATCTTTTTCGGAAATTTCTAATAATAGATTTAATCCGCCTTTAAGATCCAATCCTAACTTCATTTCATTCTTCTTGGCATCATAATAATTCATCTTAACTATTCCGAGATTCAAAGTATCTTTAGCTAATTTATCAAGCTCAGCTTTTTTACTCGCCTCCGTTCCGTTAGATAAACTGTTTGCTTTAGATTCTATACGGTTAACATATAATGTTGGGAATAATTCCGCCAAACATATTAACCCAAGAACAATTGCAAAAAATTTAACAAGTCCTTTTCCTTTCATTGGTAAGTTTTAATTATAAATAATGTATTTTTATTTGGTTTGCAAATATAACAGTCTATTTGATGACTGGCAATTATTTATATATTTTTTTGCTCATTAAAATAAATACTTTCAATAATATGCATAAAATTTTAAAATAAACTTATAAATAAAAAGGGTAAAAATTATTTTTATAAAACCTTGCCGTTTTATATTTGTATTTTAAACAATTATGGAAAAGGAAGAAATTGAAAAAGCAGTTGAAATTTTAAAAAAAGGAGGAACTATTCTGTATCCCACCGATACCATCTGGGGTATTGGATGTGATGCAACCAATGAGGAAGCCATTGAAAAAGTTTTCAAATTAAAAAATAGGGATAAATCTAAAAATTTAATTATTTTAGTAGAATCTGAAAGAAGGCTTCAAGAATATGTTAATGTTTCTTCATTGGCTTGGGATTTGATTGATTTAGCAAACAAGCCATTAACCATAATATATGATAAACCACAAAACTTGCCTGCTTTATTGATTTCTGATGAAAATACTATAGGAATTCGTTTAACGCAGGATCCCTTTTGTAAAAAATTAATTTCAAAACTTAATAAACCCTTGGTGTCGACCTCTGCAAACATCAGTGGTGAACCATCTCCGGAAAATTTTTCATCAATTTCTTGCAAAATTTTGGAAGGTGTGGATTATATAATAAATTTGCGCCACGAAGAAAATATGCAATTTGCATCTTCTTCCATAATACAACTATCTGAGGATGGACGAATTAAAGTAATTAGAGAATAGATACTAAATGAATTTAAGCCACGCAATACAAAATCCTATTTTTAAACTGATAACCCATGTTGTTTCGGACAAAAAACAACAAACTTTTGTTATCGGAGGCTTTGTTCGTGATCTCCTTTTGGAAAGACCGAAAGTTAAAGATATTGATATTGTAACTGAAGGTAGCGGTATTGAATTAGCTTTATCCGTTGCAGATAAACTACATTCCAAACCAAAAGTATCCGTTTTTAAACGTTTTGGTACCGCTATGATCCATGTTAAGGATTATGATGTTGAATTTGTGGGTGCGAGAAAAGAAAGTTATTCTTTTGATAGCCGAAAACCTTTTGTTGAAACGGGTACTATAGAAGATGACCAGAATAGAAGGGATTTTACTATTAACACATTAGCGATAAGCTTAAATGAAGAAAATTTTGGAGAATTGGTCGATCCATTTAATGGATTAGAAGATTTAAAAAGAAAAATCATTCGTACGCCTTTAGATCCTGAAATTACCTATTCAGACGATCCCTTACGAATGATTAGAGCCATACGATTTGCAACTCAGCTAAATTTTACAATTGAATCGTCTTCTTTTCTTGCGATTAAAGAAAATGCTGAACGATTTGATATTTTATCAAAGGAAAGAATTACGGATGAGTTTAATAAAATTATGATGTCTCCTCAACCTAGTATTGGTCTGAAATTGTTATATGAAGCAAATCTTTTACAACGATTTTTACCGGAACTAACCGATTTGCAGGGTATTGAAGAAGTTGAGGGACAAAAACATAAAGATAACTTTTTTCATACTCTTGAAGTAGTTGACAATATTAGTAAAACTACAAACAATTTATGGTTAAGATGGGCTGCTTTATTACATGATATTGGTAAAGCTCGAACTAAAAAATTTGATAAAAAAATAGGTTGGACATTTCATTCTCATGAATTTGTGGGTAGTAAGATGGTACTTTCCCTATTTAAAAGATTAAAATTACCTCTGGGCGAACCTTTAAAATATGTTCAAAAACTAGTTCAGAATAGTTCGCGTCCCATATCACTTATTACAGATGATGCATCGGACAGTGCTTTGAGAAGATTATTATTTGATATGGGTGATGATTTGGAAGATTTATTTTTACTTTGCAAAGCTGACATCACAACAAAGAATATAAAGAAACAAACACGTTTCAAGCAAAATTTTGATTACGTTGAAGAAAAAATAAAGGAAGTAGAAGAAAAAGATAAAATAAGAAATTTTCAACCGCCTATTACCGGACATGATATTATGGAAGCTTTCGAAATTATTGAAGGAAAACAAATTGGTACAATTAAGGAAGCAATCAAAGAAGGTATATTAGAAGGCACTATTACAAACGACTATAAAAACTCATACAACTATATGTTACAATTAGGAAAAAAATTAAATTTAAAACGTAAAAACTAGACTATATGATTTATAAGATTAGAGTAATTCTTGAAACAGAAGGGGACGTTTTTCGAGACATTGAGATTAAGGATTTGCAAACGTTGTGGAATTTATATGAAGGCATTAAAAGTGCTTTTAGTCTACAAGGTGACGAGTTAGCTTCATTTTATAAGTCTGATGATAATTGGACTCAAGGCACAGAAATTCCTTTGGAAGATATGGATGAAGATGGCGAGGGTGAGACCATGTCAGACGTATATATTAAAGAAGTTTTTACAAAAGTCGGAGATAAAATGTTATTTGTTTATGACTTTATGAAAATGTGGTCTTTTTACGTAGAATTGTTAGAAATTATTGATAGAAAAGCGATAGGTGTTTATCCGTTAACGGTGTATCGTTTTGGTAAAATGCCTTTAAAAGCACCTGATAAAAAGTTTACTTCACCATCAAATATTGACGATTTCAGTGATGTGGGTGATGTTGACATGAACATTAAATTTGACGACGATGACGATTCCTATGACGACGATGATGATGATTCGTATAATGATGACGAACTTCTAGACGAGGATGAATTATAGAAACTAAAAAAGGAAATTAAATAAAATTTAATTTCCTTTTTTCTTTTAAATTTATAAATTTTCACATATAAATTTCATATATTAATTTACTAATAATATAGCTTATAAATCGTATTCGTATTTTCTATCTAAAACAAAATCTTCCATAAATTTGGTCGTATAATCTCCCTTCAAGAAATTTGGATCATCCATAAGCTGTCTGTGTAAAGGAATAGTAGTTTTAACCCCCTCAATATAAAATTCATCTAATGCTCTCTTCATTTTAATAATAGCTTCACTTCGTGTAGGAGCTGTTACTATTAATTTAGCAATCATAGAATCATAAAAAGGTGGAATTGTATATCCTGAATAAACATGTGTATCAACTCTTACTCCATTACCTCCGGGAATATTCAAGGTAATTATTTTTCCGGGTGATGGACGAAAATCACTGTAAACATCTTCTGCATTAATTCTACATTCTATGGAGTGTCTTTGCGGATAAAAATTATTTTTAGGAACTTTAGCACCTGCTGCTAACTCTATTTGAAGTTTTAATAAGTCTAAGTCGGTAATTTGTTCAGTGATCGGATGTTCAACTTGAATCCTCGTATTCATTTCCATAAAATAGAAATTTCCATGTTTATCAACTAAGAATTCAATTGTACCTACTCCTTCATATCCTATATATTCTGCTGCTTTTACAGCTGCTTCACCCATTTTTTTACGTAATTCTTCTGAAACAAATGGAGAAGGCGTTTCTTCAGCTAATTTTTGATGACGTCTTTGAACTGAACAATCTCTTTCAGAAAGATGGATAGCCTTACCATATTTATCTCCGGCTATTTGAATTTCAATATGTCTAGGTTCTTCAATAAGCTTTTCCATATACATACCCCCATTCCCAAAAGCAGCTTCGGCTTCTTGAACTGCAGATTCCCAAGAACTTTTAAGGTTTTCCTCTTTCCAGATAGCTCTCATTCCTTTTCCGCCACCTCCGGCTGTTGCTTTAAGCATAACAGGATATCCTATTTCTTTAGCAATTTTAACAGCATCTTCATACGATTTTATTAAACCGTCTGAACCCGGTACAGTGGGAACTCCCGCCTCTTTCATGGTTGCTTTTGCAGAAGCCTTATCTCCCATTCTTTCTATATTTTCAGGAGTACCACCGATGAATTTAATTCCCATCTTTTGACAAGATCTTGAAAAATTAGCATTTTCAGAAAGGAAACCATATCCCGGATGAATAGCGTCTGCGTTAGTAACTTCTGCAGCTGCTAAAATATTCAATTGTTTTAGGTAGGAGTCTTTACTTGATGAAGGTCCAATACATACTGCTTCATCTGCAAATCGTAAATGTAAGCTCTTAGCATCTGCCGTAGAGTAAACAGCAACCGTTTTAATACCCATTTCTTTTGCTGTTCTAAGAATTCGCATAGCGATTTCTCCTCTATTAGCAATCAAAATTTTTTTAAACATACACTTTAACTTTTAATTTTGATTATTTAAGATGGATCTACTAAGAATAAAGGTTGGTCAAATTCAACGGGTGAAGCATCATCAACTAAAAATTTAACAATTTTTCCTGAAACTTCTGATTCTATTTCATTGAATAATTTCATTGCTTCTATCACACAAACTATACTGCCTGCACTAACAGTGTCTCCTATATTAACAAATGCTTCTTTATCAGGGGAAGGTTTTCTGTAGAATGTACCAATCATTGGAGATTTTATAGTTACATACTTAGATGTATCTTCATCGTTCTGGGTAGCTACTGATTGGTTAGTTACAGTTGGCAAAGAAGCTACCGGATGATTTGTCACAGCTTGTATTGGTTGAGAAACTTCCGGTGTATATACTACTGAACCACTTTTGGTTTTAATGGAAATCTCAAATTCTTCTGTCTTATATGTTACTTCTGCAACATCTGATTTAGATACAAATTTAATTAAATTTTGAATGTCTTTAATGTCCATGAGCTAGAGCTTTTATTTAAATTTTCCCAAATGTAAAGGAAATAAATTAATTTTATACAGAAAAAAACCATTTAACTAATAAATTAAATGGTATTATATTTTTAGATTCTAACTAACTTAGATTTACTCTTCAACTTCTTCAACAGCCTTTTCCATAACTACTTTTCCTCTGTAGTATAATTTTCCTTCATGCCAGTATGCACGATGGAACAGGTGCAATTCTCCGGTTGTTGAACATTTAGCTAATTGAGGAACTGACGCTTTATAGTGAGTTCTTCTTTTATCTCTTCTTGTAGATGACTGACGTCTTTTAGGATGTGCCATAATTCTTCCTTAAATATTTTTTTATTTTATATTTTATTCGCCTTCTTCATCAGACAGGCCATACTTTTCAAGTAAATGGGTATGTTCGTCCTCATATCCTTCGGAATATTTAGGATGAACATGTTTCATAGGTATGGATAAAAGCACACTTTCATAAATTAATTGAGACACATTTATACTATGAGAACCTAAAGGTAAAATTAAAACTTCTTCATTACTATCATCATAAGATTCTCCAAACTTAACTAATGTTTTGATTTCATTTTTAACGGCTTGTTCATATTCTTCTCCGGATATATCACATTCTAAAACTACAACACCTTCTGTTTTTACTTTTAATTCTAAAAAAGAAGAATGTTTTATAATTTCAATGTCAACCTCAATTTTAGGACTTTTAAACTCCTGTATGAAATCAAACAATTCAAAAAATGGTTGCTCAATACTCATCTTAAAGCTATGACTTCCAAGCTTTAATGATGAAAATAAAATATCATAATTGCGTAACCTTTCCATAAATATGGTTTGCAAAGTTAAGTATTAGTTATTAAAACTACAAATTTTTAATTTATTTTTAATTGTATGTAAGATATTTAGTTAAACTGCCATATAATGTATATAAAAATAAATTTATCTAATTTATTTATTATTAGTATATATTTATAATTATTCTTTTGAAAATTTATAAATTTGTTAGAGAATAATTATCAATGAAAGATTATGCATTTTATTCAGGGTTAGGTTTTCAACTCATGGTAACCATATTAATTTTCACGGGAATTGGTTATTATCTAGATGAAAAATATCTATCTATGAAACCTTTATTTATAATAATTTTCAGCTTATTAGGAATAGGAATCGGACTCATCAATATCATCCGCCAAGTATCAAGAAAACAAAAATAATATAAATCATATTTTCTTGAGTAGCAAACATTAAAATATGATAAAAATCATACACATGGAATGTGTTTTAAAAATATTTATATTTGCATATACATGAATCAGAAAAATATGATAAAATTTGCATTTAGCTTTTTAGTCTTAATTTTTACCTTTAATTTCACTTTTGCTGAGGGTACTACTAAAAGTAATGATTCAGAAACATTTAATCCTACTGAAACTGCCATGCACCATGTTAAGGATTCTCATCAATTTGAAATATGGGGCGATGATGTCACACTCTATTTACCTGTAATCCTCTGGACTGATAATGGATTAGTACTGTTTTCTTCTAAAGAATTTAAAGGAAATGATGATGGAGAAGTAGTGGTAGAGAAAAAAGGTATGAGATTTATTAAATTTCATGAAAAAATATATTATGCTAATACCAAAAAAAATGCATCGGGGGAATATATAACAGAATCATCCCAAATTGTTCATTTGGACGATCAACATCATCCTATCAATAAAGCTCCTTGGGATTTTTCAATTACTAAAAATATATTTTCTATGTGGCTTTCCCTTGGGATTTTATTAATTGTATTTATTTCAGCAGCAAGATATTATAAATCAAAATCTTATACCGGAGTTCCTAAAGGAGTAGCTGCCGTTGTTGAACCTTTGATTGTATTTGTAAGAGATGAAATAGCTATACCAAATATCGGAGAAAAAAAATATAAAAAATATATGCCTTATTTGTTAACTGTATTTTTCTTTATATGGTTGAACAATGTTATGGGGTTGATTCCATTTTTTCCATTTGGAGCTAATCTGACTGGAAATATAGCTGTTACTTTTACATTGGCTGTTATCACTTTTATAATTACTAATATTAGTGGAAATAAAAATTACTGGAAACATATATTTTGGACTCCCGGCGTACCTGTCCCGATGAAATTATTCTTAGCACCCATTGAAGTTATCGGTATTTTTACCAAACCCTTTTCATTAATGGTTCGATTATTTGCTAATATAACCGCCGGACACATTATTATTATCAGTTTAGTTTCTTTAATTTTTATATTTAAATCTTATTTTGTAGCTCCTGTATCTATAATTGCAGTAGTCTTTATAAGTGTAATTGAAATTTTAGTAACTGCCTTACAAGCATATATATTTACAACTCTTTCTGCACTATATTTCGGTATGGCAACAGAAGATAATCACGAAGAACATTAATTTTTAATATATAGTAAACATGGGAATGTCAGTAATTGGAGCAGGTTTAGCTGCTATTGGAGCAGGAATTGGAATCGGTCTTATCGGTGGAAAAGCGATGGAGGCTATTGCAAGACAACCTGAAGCTCAAGGAAAAATTCAGGCTTCTGCATTAATCTTAGCTGCATTAGTTGAAGCAGTTGCTTTATTTGCAATTGTGGTATCTTTGATTAAATAAGAAGAAAAATAACAGAAAACTCGAAATGATAACGGTTGGTTATTCGAGTTTTCTTTTAATTAGAAAAGCATTTATTTAAACTCTTATCATAAAAAGTTAAAAAAGATATAAAATATGGATTTATTAACTCCTTCAATTGGTTTAATATTTTGGATGACTATTTCCTTTATAGTTTTATTAATAATTTTAGGAAAATATGCCTGGAAACCTATTTTAAAAGCTTTAGAAAATAGAGAAAACTCAATACAGAAATCTTTAGATGAAGCTAAAAATGCACGGGAAGAGATGGCTAAATTAACCTCTCAAAATGAGCAAATCTTAAAAGAAGCTCGTATGGAGCGCGAAGCCATTCTTAAAGAAGCCCGTGAAATTAAAGATAAAATTATCAACGATGCCAAAGATGCTGCTACTGCAGAAAGCAATAAAATTATTCAATCAGCTAAAGAAACCATTAATGCGGAAAGAATATCTGCGATCAATCAAATAAAAAGTGAAGTGGCAGATTTATCCGTTGATATAGCAAAAAAAGTTCTTCAAAAGGAACTATCTTCTCCTGAAGAACAAAAAAAGCTTATTGATTCATTAGTTAACCAAGCAAAATTAAACTAAAATGTCAGTAGTTAGACTTGCTAAGCGCTATGCAACGGGTTTATGGGAGTATGCCCTATCTTTACATGAAAGTGAAACTATCGTTAAAGAAATGAAATCTTTAATTGATATAATCAATCAAAATAAAGATTTTCAATTCTTTTTAAAATCCCCTATAATTGAAACCCATAAAAAAATTAATATTGTAAACGAAATTTTCAAATCCTTCTCTCCTACTTCTCGTAATTTTATTACTTTAGTGGTAAGGCATAAGAGAGAAAATGATTTATTGGAAATAGCACAACAAGTCTTGGAATTATACGATGTATATAATGGCATACAACGCGTAGAAATTATTTCTGCTATACCATTAGATCAAGAAACCGTAAGCAAAATTTTAAATTCATTTCCAAAAATTAACCAAGAAAAAGCAATTATTGAAAATAAAATAGATGCATCTCTTATTGGAGGATATATTATACGTATGGGTGATCAACAAATCGATGCAAGCGTAAAATCCGAACTAACTAATATTCAAAAAAAATTAAGTAATAAAATATTTTAATTTTTTAGCTATAACTTATAAATAAAAAGACCACAATGGCAGATATAAAACCAGCAGAAGTTTCTGCAATTTTAAAACAGCAATTATCAAATTTCGATCAAAATATTTCCTTAGAAGAAGTGGGAACGGTTTTACAGGTTGGAGATGGTATTGCCCGTATATATGGACTAAGTAACGCAGAACAAGGAGAACTTGTAAAGTTTTCCAATGGATTGGAAGGAATGGTTCAAAATTTAGAAGAAGATAATGTAGGGGTAATACTTTTGGGTAAATCCAATGGCATTAAAGAAGGAGATATCGTTAAAAGAACTAAAACGATTGCATCTATCGATGTGGGTGAAGGAATGATAGGAAGAGTTGTCGATACTTTAGGTGCTCCAATAGACGGTAAAGGTCCGATTTCCGGAGAATTATACAGAATGCCTTTGGAAAGAAAAGCACCCGGTGTATTATTTCGCCAACCCGTAAATGAACCTTTGCAAACCGGTATAATAGCTATAGACTCTATGATTCCTATAGGTAGAGGCCAAAGGGAATTAATTATTGGTGACCGTCAGACCGGAAAATCTACAGTAGCCATTGACACTATTCTAAATCAAAAAGAATTTTATGATCAAGGCAAACCCGTATATTGTATTTACGTTGCTATTGCCCAAAAAGCATCTACAGTTGCGCAAATTGTTAAAACATTAGAAGACAAAGGAGCAATGGCTTATACGGTTGTGGTTGCCGCTAACGCTTCTGACCCTGCTCCTATGCAGGTTTATGCTCCATTTGCCGGAGCTTCCATCGGAGAATTTTTACGCGATACCGGTAGATCTGCATTAATTATTTACGATGATCTATCTAAACAAGCAGTTGCTTATCGTGAGGTTTCCTTATTATTAAGAAGACCTCCGGGACGTGAAGCGTATCCGGGTGACGTATTTTATTTGCACTCCCGTTTGTTAGAAAGAGCCGCTAAAATTATTGATAATGATGAGGTTGCTTCAACGATGAACGATTTACCGGAATCTTTAAAAGGTAAAGTTAAAGGAGGCGGATCATTAACAGCTCTACCAATCATTGAAACTCAAGCAGGAGACGTTTCTGCGTATATTCCTACTAATGTAATATCTATTACAGACGGACAAATATTTTTAGAATCGGATTTATTTAATTCCGGGGTAAGACCTGCTATCAACGTTGGTATTTCTGTATCACGTGTAGGTGGAGCTGCTCAGATTAAACCTATGAAAAAGGTATCCGGAACACTTAAGATTGACCAAGCGCAATTCCGCGAATTGGAAGCATTTGCAAAATTTGGTTCCGATTTAGATCCGGCTACTGCCGCTGTTATTGCAAAAGGAGAGAGAAACGTTGAAATATTAAAACAGTCCGTTAACTCACCTATGCCTGTTGAAGAACAAATTGCTATTATATATGCAGGAACTCAAAATTTATTACGTGAAGTTCCTGTCAATAAAGTTCAAGATTTTAAAAGGAATTTAACAGAAACATTACGAACTCAACATGCCGATTTATTAAAAAGTTTAAAAGAAGGTAAAATAGATGATTCCATTACTTCTTCTTTAGATACGATAATAGCCGGGGTTGTAAAAAATTATTCATAAATAAAAAAGAATATTCTAGAAAATGGCAACATTAAAAGAAATACGAAACCGAATTGCCTCTGTAAATTCGACTATGCAAATTACAAGTGCAATGATGATGGTTTCTTCATCTAAACTGAAAAGAGCGCAAGATGCAATTGTAAGACTACGCCCCTATTCAGAAAAAATGCAAGAATTATTATCAAATGTTAGTCCTTTTCTTGACTCTGATTCCGGTGGTGCAGAATATGCTAAAAAGAGAGAACTTAAAAAGGTTTTATTAGTTGTCATTACTTCCAATAAAGGACTTGCCGGGGCCTTTAACTCTACTATAGTTAAAGCTGTTAAAAATCTATTGGAAAATGATTATAAAAATACTCAAGTTGACCTTTTAACAATAGGAAAAAATGGATATGAAAATTTAAAAAAATCTGTATCCATATATAAAAATTGCAGTTCTCTATGGGATGCGCCAACCTATGAAAATTCTTCTAAAATATCTGAAGAACTTATGCAGTTGTTTTTAAATGGTGAATATGATCAAATTGAATTGGTATATAATCGATTTAAAAATGCGGTAGTTCAGCTTTTACAAGTCGAGCAATTTCTACCAATTGAACTTTCTAAAAATACCAATGATTCTTCCTTAGTTAGCGATTATATTTATGAACCCTCTAAGGAAAGTATTTTAACACATCTTATTCCTACTTCATTAAAAACTCAGCTTTTTAAAGCGATATTGGACTCAAATGCTGCAGAACATGGAGCAAGAATGTCTGCTATGCAGGCTGCCACAGACAATGCTAAAGCATTAAAAAATCAACTATCCATATCGTATAATAAAGCTCGTCAAGCATCCATAACCAATGAATTAATTGAAATTGTAAGTGGAGCTCAAGCCTTAGAAAATTAAGATTTTAAAATTATAATCTATATAAAAAAAGGTTACTATAAACGTAACCTTTTTTATTTTTATCCGGGTTTGGTTCAAATTTTGAGGGATAAAGAGCATTATTAAACCTATTAAAAAATTAAATAATGAATAATTTTGCCTTTGTAAATCCTGTAAAAATTTTATTCGGAAAAGGTATGATTTCCGAAATTACTAAAGAAATACCTTTACAAACTAACATATTAGTCATCTATGGTGGAGGGAGTATCAAAAAAAATGGTGTATATGAACAAGTAACGAATGCATTAAAAGGATACCAATGGTTTGAATTTTCAGGCATTGAACCAAATCCTCACTATGAAACTTGTATGCGTGCTGTTGAATTTATTAAACAGAAAAATATTGAATATGTATTAGCTGTGGGAGGCGGTTCGGTTATTGATGCAACCAAATTTATTGTTGCAGCATCTTGTTTCGATGAGGGAGATCCTTGGCGAATACTTGCAGACCCTACTGTGGTTATAAAAAAAGCACTTCCTTTTGGTACTATTTTGACTATTTCTGCCACCGGATCAGAAATGAATACCTATTCTGTCATTACAAAAAATGAAACCCAAGAAAAATTATCTTTCAGCTCACCAATAGTCTATCCAAAATTTTCTGTATTAGATCCAAGTGTAACCTATAGTTTACCTCCGGTTCAAACCAGTAATGGGGTTATCGATGCCTTTGTGCATGTTATTGAACAATATCTAACGTATCCTGTAAACGGTTTATTACAAGATTTTATGTCTGAATCTATTCTAAAGACCTTAATCATTGAAGGACCTAAAGCTCTAAAAGATCCTAAAAATTATGATGTTCGAGCTAATCTGATGTGGGCTTCAACTTGGGCTTTAAATGGTTGGATTGCTTGCGGTGTACCTCAGGATTGGTCTACACATATGATAGGACATGAATTAACCGCTTTCTACGAAATAGATCATGCGCAAACACTGGCAATTGTATTGCCCGGAGTAATGGAAGTATTAAAAGAAGAGAAAAAAGATAAAATTCTTCGATTGGGAAGAGAGGTTTTTTCTTTACAAGCCGATTCTATTGACGAACTTATCAAAGATACTATTAGTGCAGTTGAATCCTTTTTCCATAGCATGAATTGTAAAACCAGACTTTCTGATTATAATTTAGGAGAGGAAGCTATAAACCGAATTTCTGAACGAATAGAAAAAAGAGGTTGGCAATTGGGTGAACATCAAAATATTAAATCCCAAGAGGTTAAGAAAATATTAGAATTAAGAAAATAGAAAATTAATTTAGAATTCCGTCTTATAAATCAGGATAGTTTCCTATCCTGATTTTTTATTGCTTAAAAATTATATTTATTATAAACTTGATAGCGTATGATTATTACCTAATCTTTTCCGTAACAAAATCTACAATTTCCTGAGTGCTCTGATAATCGAACCAGTTAACTGACTCATCTCTCCTATACCAAGTTAATTGTCTTTTAGCATATCTGCGTGAATTCTTCTTGATTTCACTTACGGCAAATTCTAAGGAAGAATTTCCATCGAGATAGTCAAAAAGTTCTTTATACCCAACGGTCTGTAATGCGTTTTTATGTCTATATGTTTGCAAAGAAATAACTTCTTCTAATAATCCTTTTTCCATCATTAAGTCCACTCGTTTATTTATCCTATCGTAAATAAGATCACGAGATGCTGTTAAACCAATTTTAACGGATGTAAAATTTCTTTTTTCTACCAGATTTTTTCTAAATGAACTGTAAGGTTTTCCGGTTCCTCTAAAAATTTCCAATGCCCTCATTACTCGCACCGGATTATTATAATCCACTTGAGAATAATATTCGGGATCGTTCTTCTTTAGTTCTTCTTGTAAATAGGATAGTCCCTTTTCCTGTATTTCGACCATTAAATCCTCTCTGACTTTAGAATCTATATCGGGAAAATTATCTAACCCTTCATTAACCGCTTTTTCATATAGACCGGACCCTCCCACCATAATGAGTTGATCATATTTATTAAAAAGCTCGTTTATCTTTCTTAATGCGTCTTTTTCAAAATCGCCAACTGAATAATCTTTAGCAATACTTAAATTTCCTATAAAATGGTGAGGAACTAAAGATAATTCTTCCGATGAAGGAGCAGCAGTTCCAATCTTTAATTCTTTATAGAATTGTCTGCTGTCACAGGATATTATCTCTGTTTTTAAATTTTTTGCCAGTTCAATAGATAAAGCAGTCTTTCCTATTCCTGTAGGTCCTACTATAGACCATAAAATTTTTGGATTTTTATTCAATGACAATAGTATTATGTTTTTGCTTTTCCCATGCTACATACTTATCAACTTCTTTGAATAATTTGGAAAATGCAAAAAAGGCAATAGTTAAATCATCAAGAAAACCTATGCCTACTAAAAAGTCAGGGATGAGGTCAATGGGAGATAATACATAAATAATTAAAAAGGTGAAAATAAAAAGATTTTTAATTCCCGGTTTATATTGCCCCTTTAGAGAAGCCCTTAACATTCTAAATAAAACAGGAATTTTGGAAATAAATGATTTATCTTTAGATACTGCACCTACCAAATGTTTTACTTTCATTTTTTTAACTACTTGATTGATTAGCTAATTTCAATTTCTATTCCAAATATTACTCTCTGCCGCATTTGCAATTGACACCTCCTCCGCATTTTTTCTTTTTGGAAAAAAAAGTTTCCCTAAATAATTTAATCAAATACCAGACAGCTACTAGTAAAGTTAAGGCTATAAATGCATATTGAAGATAAATATTCACAACTAGTTAACTATTTAGATTAATTCTATGCGAAGATACAATTTTATTTTAAAATATTCTTTTATAAATGATTATTTGCTTTTGAATATTGTAATGGTTTTCAACTAAAAAAAACTTATTTTTGTAGAAATTTAGATGTTTTTTATTATGTTTAATAAAGAAGACGAAGAACTAGACCATTTCACACATACAGAATATACTCCTATTCGATCGGATGCCTTTGTTTTATCTCCTGAAGAAAAACAAAAAGCGATTCAAGAGCATTTTACTAAAATTATGCATATTCTTGGATTAGATTTGAATGACGATAGTTTAAAAGATACTCCTAAAAGAGTTGCTAAAATGTATGTAAATGAAATTTTTGGAGGTCTTCTTCCCGAAAATAAACCGGAAGTGTCTACTTTCAAAAATAGTTACAAGTATCGTCAAATGCTGATTGAAAAAGATATTACGGTTTATTCAACTTGTGAACATCACTTTCTGCCTATAATCGGAAGGGCACACGTTGCTTACTTTTCAAATGGAAAAGTTATCGGATTATCTAAAATTAACCGAATCGTAAATTATTATTCCAGAAGGCCTCAGGTTCAAGAACGGCTTACCAGACAAATTGTTGAAGCTATAAAAGAAGTATTAAATACTAATGATGTGGCTTGTGTGATTGACGCTAAACATTTATGTGTTAATTCGAGAGGCATACGAGATACGGAAAGCAGCACGGTTACTGCTGAATTAAGTGGCTTGTTTTTAAACAATCCTACAACAAGAAAAGAATTTTTACATTATATTGGTATTGACTCCCATTTCAAAATTTAAATATGCGCAGCTATCTGAACAATCAAATAAAATTATATAATTCTTTACACGGTAAAAAAGAAGTATTTACTCCTTTGCATGAAGGTTTTGTAGGAATGTATGTATGCGGTCCAACAGTGTATAACAAAGTGCATTTGGGTAATTGCAGAACTTTTTTATCTTTTGATGTTATCAACAGATACTTGCGTCATTTAGGATATAAAGTAAGATACGTTCGTAATATTACCGATGCCGGACATCTTACCGATGATAATTCTGAAGATAAAATTTCAACGCGGGCTCGCCTGGAAAGAATAGAGCCCATGGAAGTCGTACAAAAATATTCCCTTAATTTTCATAAGGTTTTATATCTATTTAATATGCTCCCTCCCGATATCGAGCCTACAGCTACCGGCCATATTGTAGAGCAAATAGAGCTAATTAAGAAATTATTGCATAAAGGTCTGGCTTATGAAGTCAACGGGTCTGTTTATTTCGATGTAAATAAATTTGATTTAGAAGGGGGCAACTACGGTGAATTAAGCGGCAGAAAAATAGAAGATATGATTGCCAATACTCGTGATTTAGACGGACAAGGAGAAAAAAGGAATCCTCAAGATTTTGCATTGTGGAAAAATGCGTCTCCTGAACATATCATGAGATGGCCTTCTCCTTGGGGAAACGGATTTCCGGGCTGGCATTTGGAGTGTACCGCAATGAGTACCAAATATTTAGGTAAAAAGTTTGATATTCATGGAGGGGGTATGGATCTTAAATTTCCGCATCATGAATGTGAAATTGCTCAAGCTAAAGGATCTTTTGGAGAAGAACCTGTAAATTATTGGGTTCATACGAATATGCTTACCTTAAACGGACAAAAAATGAGTAAATCTACGGGCAATACCATTTTACCTGAAGAATTATTTAGCGGTGAAAATAGTTTTATTGAAAAACCTTTTCATCCGATCATTGTTCGTTTTTTCTTTTTACAAGCTCATTATAGAAGTGTCTTAGATTTATCCAACGATGCTATTATTGCTGCCGAAAAAGGATATTTCCGCTTAACTTCCGCGATTGAAAAACTCCCACATATTGCTGCTTCTGAAACTTCAAGTTATAACATTCAGGAATGGATTGATACTTGTTATGAAGCATTAAACGATGATTTTAATACTCCGGTATTAATTTCACATTTATTTGATATAGTTAAACTTATAAATAATTTAGATTTAAAAAAAGAAACACTAACTGCTACTGATTTAAAAAAGTTAAATACTGCCATTCATGTTTTCTTCTATGATATTCTAGGATTGGAACTTTTATCTGACACTATGAAAGATACCGGTAAACTGGATCAAGCCTTGAAAGTTCTTATTGATTTAAGAAATAAAGCAAGACTTGAGAAGGACTGGGCTCTTTCTGACGAGATTCGTAATCGTTTGTCGGAAGCCGGTATTAATCTTAAAGATGGAAAAGAAGGAACAACTTTTGAAATTGAATAATTAAATGATCACAAAAAATGAAAAAAATCAGTTATTTTACTATTATTTTAATTCTATTAGCTTGTTACAGCTGTTCAAAATTAAACAAAAAAGAATCGGCAACTATTATTGCACCTGAAAATGTAATGAATGTTGCTGCTTCAAAAAAAGCTAAGGCAGAAATTACCGGAGAACAAAGCGGTGTATCCATTGCTAACGAAAAAATTAATGTTTGGAATATCGTTTACAGAGATGACAAAGGTAATTTACATTCAACCATTATAAAGAAAATGCCTGAAGATAAAAGTAAGGTGGGTGATTCTTTGTCTATTTATTATGATGAAACTAATCCCATGTCTCTTCCTATTCATGAATCTCAATATGATGAAATGAATAAGTAAGTAAGGTACTGAATGCAGATATAATTAAATTTGTAAAAGATATGTTACGTCTTTTCTAATAAATTTATGATAAAAAAAATATATATCTGCCTATTTTTACTAGTGTTTACGATTATTGGTAAAGCCCAGCCTACCACCTCGACTGAAATAATTAAGGATATTAAAGTAATCACTTTTTCAGATTTTAAAAATATTATTGAGAAAGAGAATGATAAATTTTTAGTCGTTAACTTTTGGGCTACATGGTGTATGCCTTGCGTTGTTGAAATTCCTTCCTTTATGAAAGTAAATGAAAGGTTTAAGGATAACGTCGGTTATAAAATGATCTTAATAAATTTAAATCCTGTTAAAAATATTGAATTTGTTAAAAAGTTTTTACGTAAATATTCCATTTCAACCGAAGTTTATCTTCTAAATGATCCTGAAAATATGGATAAATGGATTCCTGCTATTGATCCACTATGGGAAGGAAGTATACCTGCAACCGTTTTTTATAAGAATGGAAGTAAGGTTTTATTTAAAGAGCAATTACTTAATGAAAAAGATTTAGAATCTATAATTATTGCCAACTTATAAAGTTGGATAAAGTTTAATTCATTCATTCTCATTATGATAGTAATTGCTTTTTTTGTGGTATTTACTAGTTAGCTTTATACTTTATTTTATACTGATACTATTTTATCTAAAGTATATATATTTATAGATTGATTTGTTTCAATTAATATTAAATATATTGGAAACCTTCAAGGTTATGATTATATCATTAATATCAATCACAGTATCATTTGATAGTTTCTTAGGAAACATTTAAAACACAACCATAACCCTTCCTTGTATTAAGTTAATGTTTTCTTTATTGGTTCCATAATTGTTATAAGGTCCTAAATTAATGTAGGAATAATTAACTTTAAAACCTATGTATTTATTTAGATAGTAATTTACTGCTAATGATAAATCACTCATTCTCCCCCCTTTTAAAATTTCCGTATTATAGACCCCGTCATTAAGATCTGTATAATCATATCTAATAGCCATTTCCAAGGTTTTATCTCCCGGTTTTTTCAATCGTCTGTCTCCTAAATTATATTTATAGGTTTTGTCTCCAAGTATTAAAAATCCCGTTTGCACATAAAAACCATCGGCGTTATACGAATGATTATTTGCTTTTCTATTGATATGAATCGAATAATATTCGCCTTGCAAAAAAGCAGGGCCGGCAGTCGCTAATAATTCCGTCACCCATCTGTACTGATCTTTAACGTTAGTGATGGTTATGTCTAAGGGTTTCTTTTTTTCAACATTTGTATTTAAATTTCCGGAGTAACTCATAATCCTTTTGGTTTTTTTATTATCATCTAAACCATCACGATTACCGTTTCTATACTCTCCCGATATTCCTATATGAACTAATTTATCATTAGTACTGACAGGATCAACTGAAAATTTACCTACAAAAGCATATCCCTGATTTCCTTCTTTGTTGTTAGTTATTGCATCGCTATCTGTATAAAAGCCACCGCTATAATATATTCTTTTATTCCATTTTACATAGGTAAAACCCAGCTGTCGCCCCGAACCAAAAACTTGTGAACTAGCTGCTGCCGTCATAAATTTTAGCCATGCAGAACTTTCCCAGTTTTCCAACCCGAGTTGCTCTCCGGCATATCCCAACTTAACCCATGAGTTTTCATTAATATTATAAATTAAATGGATGTCTTTGGTATTTACTTTTTTATCGGAAAAACCAAAATCTATTTTTGCATCCCATTTTTTATATCGCATTTTGGAGGTTAATCGCACATCAGATATAGTCATTCCATTACCCAATGGTGTTTTATCATCAAAATAAACAGCTCCGTCAAAAGCTATTCGACCTCCCATGGTTATTTTTATATTGTCCTCAGTATTCGTTCCTGTTTTTATTTCGAGTGTTTGAGCTTTAACAGAACAAACTAAAACGATAAGAAATAACAGACCAATTAAATTTTTTCTATTCATAATTGCAAGAACTTCAAAATATTTCCTCTGAATATTTTTAGATTGTTTAATTAATTCAGAGGAAATAAACTTAATTAATATTACTTCATTATGTAATCAACGGGTTTACCTATGGCACCGTTAGGCATTTGTATTTTTAATAATGCAGATATGGTAGGAGCAATATCTGTCATATAAACTTCTTCTGTTGTGCTTCCGTGAGGAATTTTCCAGCCCATTAAAATAAAAGGTATGTGCGCATCATCCGGTCCCCAAGTACCATGCGTACCTCCTTTGGTTGGATCATAGTATTCAAAATCATAAGATCCTCCATCTAAAATAATCTGTATTTCTCCGGAATATTCTCTGTTATACCCATTAATGATTTTTTCTTTAATATATTGAGGAACTGTTGCTATGGATGCTTTTTTCATATCAACGGCATATAAGACCCCTTCCAGGGTTTGAAGATAATCAATACAGGTTTGTTTAAGATCTTCTAAATTTATTGAGGCTTGTTTGATTGCAGTATAGTTGAAATTTACTTGATAGTTATTAAAACTTCTAACTAAATCGTCTCTTCCGTATTTTGATTTCAAATATTCATTGATTTTCTTTTCGTACGGAGTTAATCTTCGAAGTGCACCGGCCATTTTATTGTCATTCATAAAATTTGCATTAGGTATTCCTGCATGATCGGCACTTAAAAAAACCAGGTAATTTCCTTTTCCTACTTTACTGTCTAAATGGCTAAACAAATCTGCTAATTCTTGATCCAACTTTATATAGGAATCCTCCGTTAGTATTGAATTGATTGAATAATGGTGAGCCATTTTATCGGGAGAAGAATAACTTATTGCTAAAAAATCGGTATCTCCTGTTTTGTTATTTCCTAAATTCTCATGATCAATCGCCAACTTAGCTATATCTGTCGTGGTCGTGTTTCCATAGGGTGTGTATTGAATCAAGCTTACACCTAATGTCTTCATCATTTGGGAAGTCTTCATGGGAAAAGAAGGAGTTTCATATCCTTTAAATCCTACTTCATATTTTCCCAGCATTTTGATATCCGGACTTTGTATGTAAGTTGAAATGGGATACGTTGGATTCCAATCTTTACTTAAATATTTTTCCGGCATATTTTTAGAATTATATTCTTTTAACCATTTCGGTAATTCTTTCATATAGTAGGTACTGGTTATCCATCTTCCGCTTTTTGCATCAAACCAATAGGCCGCATCCGCTGCATGTCCTGCAGGTAATATACTTCCTCTGTCTTTTAAAGAAATACCTATTACTTTTGATCTTGAATTGGTAGCATATTTAAGCTGGTCGGTAACTGTTGATACTTTTAAATTATACGGAGACATTTTCCCTACTTTATTTTCCGGATCATCCAATCCTACCCCTTTTACTTTGGAGTCTTCTGTACAATAAATGCTCCTGCCGGTGTTTTGCTCTATATAATCATTTCCTGCAATTCCATGTATGGAAGGAACTGATCCGGTATAAACCGTACTGTGTCCTATGGCTGTAAATGAAGGAACATAATTTACCATGCAATTCTCAAATGAAAATCCTTCATTTAAGAGTCTTTTAAAACCTGCATTTCCATATCTGTCATATAATCGATATAGGTAATCCCATCGCATTTGGTCTACAATGATACCAACTACTAACTTGGGTCTTTCTACCTGTGTTCTATTTTGTGCTTCTAATGATCCATATAGAGTCATCAAAGTCAGCAATGTGAGAGTAATTTTTTTTATTTTCATATGGTGTATATAGTTCAAAAAATTGGTTACAAAATAAAGATAATTTTATATGTATTATGTATTTATTTTATATAATTGTAGCTTTTCTTTAAATCTTTTATCAATTTTGTTATTATTTAAAGTAAAGGAACATAGATTACCATTAATTTAATATAATTAAATCTATAAATTAAATCAATTTATTAAAATTATCGTAATAAATCCTAATCATATTTATTATTTATATCTTGTTTTCAAATATAAAAAAATTTATCAATTAAATTAATAATAAATTTAATTTCAATAAAATTTCTTTTATATGGATTTTAAATCTATTAAAATGATTTAAGCTATAAATTTAACAAAGGTTTTTAAATTATATAATTTATCGGAAAAGATATTAAAATAGAGGTTTACCTATGTCGTATCTTTTAAGAAATACGCTTCTTTTTTAGTGATATAATTATCAATAGCTTAAATAGACTGAAGTAAAATGAAGAAAATTTTCAATAGGTAATTTTCTTTTAATTTGATAAAATGCTTTAAAAAAAATTTTAGCTTCAATACCCTAAACAGTATTGAAGCTAAACTTAAATGCTAATAAATTAATTTATCTGTATTCTTTTTTAACCTCTTCGTATGTATTTACAATATCCACTTGAGTATTGTCTTTTAAACGTCGGATGGTGTATGAAATAGGCGCAGATGAAGCTACCAGAGCTTTTTTTCCTAATAAATTCATATAATCCATAAATTGATCATAATTGGTTACAATTTCAGATGGTCCCCCTAATACTGAAACTTTTATTTTATTGGAATTAAACAACTTTTTAAATTCCTCATTCTTTTGATAATTCCCGCCAGCTGAAATTCTACCAATTTTAAAGTCTACAGCCCCTTTAACCATATTACCGGTTTCTTGTGATGACTTTTTAGTTTCAATCAGCAAATAGGCCACTCTACCATAATCAATACTGCTGATATATACCGGTTCGTAAGGACCGCTATCTAAAACACTAATATCACCTTGTACCCAATTTGACCAGTGCACCGGATCAATTCCTGCAGAATATACGGTCTGTCTTAACTTAACCAAAATATAGCTGGATGATTTCACATTTGACTTATTATAATCATAATCAAAAGAGGAATTTGCTATACCGGCAAAATTGGCTTTTATCTGCAGATTGATTGTCTTTTTAAAACTTTCCTCCGTTGTAACATGTTCACTTTCATATGTATAATTTGCAGGTATATATTCTTCTGGAAAATAACCAGTATTATTTAATTTTAAATCCGATAAGGCTTGAAAAACTTCACTCCCTTTAGGAACAACATCTTTTTTAACATGTACATTAACTCCTTGTATAGTAAGAAATAAAGTAACCGGATTAAATGAATTATGAAGTACAACCGGATCGTATTTTCCGTTTAAAAAAGATTCTCCTCTAAGTATACTTCCCGGGTATAAGATTGTTTTTTCTATATTTGCTTCACTCATAAGGTCTGCAACTGAAAATTCATTGTAACGACGCGTAACGATTTCGTATTCTTTACGAGGAACACCATCAGCATCTATACTTGTATTTCCTGTAAATTTTGTTGATATTTCCATATCCGGTTCGGAATGAAATTTCACTTCACGCAATCCCCTACTACCGGAAACCGCATCATCGTCGCTACTGCAAGAGCTAAATACATTACCCATGATAAATCCGAAAATCAGAACGGATACTAAATTTTTTTTCAAGATCATTTTTGTAGAGTTTTAGTTTATTTTTGTTAAAGATTATTATTTCCTTCTGTTCCCCAATCATCTTTCCTTCCATAGAAAACTACAGGAATATTTTTGTATTCGATATTGGTGGTTACCCCATTTACTTCTTTTTTGAAAACAATTTTATCAATGGTATTTACCGTATATGCTTTTTTACCTCCTTCAACTCTTTGTACTTCATAAAAATCTCTATTCTGTTTATTGCGAAAATTAGACTGCTCGAAACTTCGCGAATTATAATATACGTTATAGGTAAGATTCTCAAGATATTTATCATATTCTTCATTTCCTGTGTCAATATAAAGTTTATGAAATACTCCTCTCAAGGAATGTTGCCATGTCGATGATTTCCTAAGCCTGATTTCATAATTGTAAGCAACAATTCTGACAGAATTAAAATATAGATCACTTTTTGAAATTAGTTTATTAGGAATTTCATTGTTTTCAGTATTTACAATAAAAGCAGTATAGGCATGACTAAAATTACCTGCCTTTTTGATATAAAGCGTAAATTTACCTTGCTTTTCTAGCGTATTAATTTTATCAACCTTCTTATTTTTATAATAAAGATCATAATCTTCTCCTAAAATTTGATGCGAAACAGGACCTCCAAGTTGAGGCATGATGGTAAACGTTTCATGCGTGTTTATAGAGACACCATTAATTTCATAAGCTATTACAAGTGAATCCCCAACTTGAAGATTATTCATGGTTGATCCGCGAGATGTCCTAACAAATTTTAATGAAAATGTTGGATTTTCAATTAGGTTTTGATCTGTAATTAAATTTAAATCATCGGTATCAGAATCGCTGCAGGAATACATACCAACCATTAGCAAAAACAAAAGCATTAATTTTTTCATAGTTAGTTTTTATTTGTAATTATACTGTATTAACGTAGATTTTAATAAATTATTTTACAATTAATTAAAATTTATTTTGTTTTGTTCTGTTACCGTAACAAATATTCATTAAATCAATACATTTATTAAATATTGAGCTATATTATATTTTTTATAAAAAGAAAATTTTAATTTCAAATTTGATATTCGGATATTCATTAAAACCATATTATCAAGTCAAAAATTATAACTTACTTGTAATTAATACGTAATTTACCTTATAACAAAACAAATTGTCCCCTTATTAAAACATTTAGCCTCAATACCACGAAAAGTATTGAAGCTAAAATTTAAAATAGGTGCTATGTTTTTTATCGGAGTTCTTTTCTGACTTCTTCGTAAGTATTCACAATTTCGACCTTTGTATTGTCTTTCAAACGACGAATGGTATATGAAATTGGTGCAGAAGAAGAAACGATGGCTTCTTTTCCATATAAATTCATATAATTAATAAATTCGTCATAGGAAGTAACTCTATTGGAAGGCCCACCCAACACGGAAACATTGATTTTTTTTGTATTAAACAGTTTTTTCAATTCTTCATTCTTCAAATAATTCTCTCCTGATGTTAATTTTCCTATCTTGTAATCAACTGCACCTTTTACCATTTTACCGGCATCCTTCGCCGACTTATTTGTTTCAATTAATAAATAAGCTACTCTACCATAATCTATGTTACTGATATATACCGGTTCATACAAACCAATTTCCGATGCTTTTATATTACCTTCTACCCAATTCGTCCAATTAGCAAGATCTATACCCGCTGAATATACTGTTTGTCTTAGTTTTACCAAAACATAGCTGGATGATTTTACAGCGGAGTTATCATAATCGTAATCAAAAGAGGAATTTACAAGGGATGAAAAATTAGATTTTACATGTAAATTGATAATTTTCTTAAAACTTTCATCCGTAGTAACGACCTCACTATCATACGTATAATTAGTAGGAATATAATTATCAGGAAAATAACCGGAGTTACCGGTTTTTAATTCGGTCAGAGTTTGTGAAACTTCATTTTCTTTAGGTAAAGCATCTTTTTTTATACTTACATTGACCCCATTGATCGTAAGATATAATGTAACCGGATTAAAAGAATTTGTTAGGATTAATGGCTCATAGTTTCCGTTAATAAACGACTCTCCTCTTAGTAAAGATCCGGGATATAAAATCGCTTTTTCAATAGTAGCTTCTTTCATTAAATCTGCTGTTGAAAACTCATTGGATCTGCGAATAATAACTTCATATTCATTACGTGGAACCCCGTTTTCGTCCACGCCTTTATTACCTGTAGGCTTTGCAGATATTTCCTTATCCGACTCATTTAAAAATCGTACGGGACGAAAAAAATTAATATTTGAATCAGCATTATCATCACTGCTACATGAATAAAAAATACTACTAAGCATAAATCCGGAAAGAATACCGGATAATAAACGTTTTTTAAAAATCATTTTTTATAATTTAAGATTATTTATAAATATTACTTTTTTCATAAATAGCTGATATCTTGATTAAAAATATCTACATTAAAATCATTTCTAAAATTCATATAAACAATTGCAAACACCCAAAATATAAGTCTTTTCATACCAAGATAATAATATTTGAAAATAAATATAATTATAATAACGTAAAAAAGAATATAATTATTTTATTATAATATATATTTTAATTTATTTTGTTCTATTATCACACATAAACCTTAATATTTAACATGTTTACATAAATTGTTCTGATTTTTTTTATATAAAAAAAGGAGAATTAAAATATTAATTCTCCTTTCTTGAATTCATAGAGTTAGTATGATTACAACATAGGCACTAATTACCTAATTAACCCAAAATTTCTTTTACCTGTTTATATACATTTTCAGGGGTAAATCCTAATTTTTGATCTAAAACAGCAGCCGGAGCAGAATATCCAAATGAATTCATTCCCCAGATTTTTCCATATTCTCCAACCAATCCTTCTAGAGTAACGGGAAGCCCCGCAGTTAATCCGAATTTCTTTTTATTTTTAGGTAAAACCAACTCTTGATAGTCTTTAGGTTGTGATCTGAATAATCCCTCTGATGGTACGGATACTACTCTTGTTTTTATACCGTCTTTTTTTAGTAATTCAGCCCCTTCCACTAATGTGGAAACTTCCGAACCGGAAGCCAGTAAAATTATTTCATACCCCTCATCTTCCTGTACTATGTATGCTCCTTTAGAAGTTTGTAAGGATTCATTAAATCGATCTTGTTTAGTCGGTAAATCCTTAATATTTTGTCTAGACAAAATCAAAGCTGTTGGAGTATGTGTATTCTCCATTGCTAATTTCCAAGAAACAGTTGTTTCCTGAACATCTGCCGGCCTTAAGACTAACATGGAATTTTTACCTTTGTGGTTTTGCAGCTTTTCCATCAAACGTATTTGTGCTTCTTGCTCCACAGGTTCATGAGTGGGCCCATCCTCTCCCACTCTGAATGCATCGTGCGTCCAAATGAATTTAACCGGCTGTTCCATTAATGCAGCAACCCTAACTACAGGTTTCATATAATCAGAAAAAACGAAAAAGGTGGCACACGCAGGAATTACTCCTCCATGAAGACTCATTCCCACACATAAACAAGCCATAGTAAATTCAGCTACTCCTGCTTGTAAAAATGCTCCTGAAAAATCGTTTTTGGTAAATGGACGGGTGTGCTTTAAGAAGCCATCCGTTTTATCAGAATTTGACAAGTCTGCAGAAGATACAATCATGTTGTCAACTTGTTTAGCTAAAGTTTCCAACACCGTTGAAGATGCTGCTCTTGTAGCAGCATTGGGTTTTTGTGTAATTTCAGACCAATTGATATTTGGTGCAGCACCTGAAAACCATTTTTCCATTTTTTCGGCTAATTCAGGATTTTCTTTTACCCATTGTTCTTTTATTTCTTTTTTATTTTTTACTATTTCTTCTAATTCTTTGGCTCTATTTGCATATAATGCCTGAACTTCAGGAAAAATAATAAATGGGTTATTCGGATCACCTCCTAAATTTTCGATGGTTTTTGCTAAGTTACCTCCGGCTTCCCCTAATGGTTGACCGTGTGTGGATACTTTATTTTCAAAGGATTGCCCATTGGCATCCACGGCTCCTTTTCCCATGATAGTATTTCCTATAATAAGAGTAGGCCTGTCGTTAACTGCTTTTGCTTCATGTAAGGCTTTACGTATTTCTGAAGGATCATTTCCTTTTATAGTAATTACTTTCCAACCCCAGGCTTCATATTTTGCTGCTACATTTTCTTGATTAACTTCTTTTACTTGAGTAGAGAGTTGTATTCCGTTGGAATCATAAAACATAATCAGATTATCCAACCCTAAATGTCCGGCTATCCTTCCTGCTCCTTGAGATACTTCTTCTTGTATTCCTCCGTCAGAAATAAAGGCATAGATGGTTTGATTCATGAAATTTCCTAATCGAGCTTTCAAAAACTTTGCAGCTATTGCCGCTCCCACGGCATAAGCATGACCTTGTCCTAAAGGTCCGGAAGTATTTTCAACTCCTCTTTCAACATCTAACTCAGGATGTCCCGGAGTAACACTTCCCCATTGACGAAAATTTTTAAGGTCATCCATAGAGTATTTTCCGGCCAATGCCAAAACTGAATATAACATGGGCGACATATGTCCCGGATCCATAAAAAATCGGTCTCTTCCTTCCCATCTGGGATTTTTGGGATCGTATTCCAAAAACTCCGAATATAATATATTAATGAAATCAGCTCCCCCCATGGCTCCTCCCGGGTGGCCTGATTTTGCTTTTTCTACCATTGATGCAGCTAATATTCTAATATTGTCTGCTGCTCTATTTAATGTTTTAATATCAGTCATTGTACTTTATAAAATTTTGGATTTCAAATTTACGCTTTAATTGCATTTACTTCAATTATTCAGAGCAATATTGTGAAAAATTTGATTATTGAATTATTATTATTCTTTTATATAATTTTTAAAAGGGCGAGTTCTGTCTCTACCTGTTCATAGAGACAGATGCTCCAATACCCTTGAAAACTAATTTATATGATCTCTTTGATATTTTCTAAACTCAAATATTTATTAAATTCCTGATTATAATGTTTATTATATTCTTGGTTAGGATAATAGATATTTGAAATTTCCATTCCCATTTTGCTCTGCGCTTCGGGTAAATTTTTATACACTCCCGCAACTACAGCAGCACACATGGCTACTCCCAAAGCACATGCCTCACGGGTTGCAATAACTTTAATAGGCATTCCGATAACATCAGACATGACTTGCATTACATATGGTGATTTTTGAGATATTCCCCCAACGGCAATAATTTCTTTAAGTTTTATTCCGTTGTCAATAAAACGGTCAATAATATTTTTAGCCCCGTAAGCAGTTGCTTCCACTAAGGATTTATAAACTAAAGGAGCTACACTGGATAAAGCTATACCTGTTATCGTTCCTTTTAATTCGTAATCTACATTAGGAGATCTTCTGCCATTGATCCAATCGGTAGATACAATCTGACTGTCTTTGGGAGGTATGATTTTCGCTTGTCTGGCCAAATTAGGAATCATTTCAGCATATACCTCATCTCTTAAACTTTGCCGCGTCTCCGGATCTCCTATATTCGATTTTAGCATTATGTTATCTAAAGGCCACATTAACAACCTCTTAAACCAGGCATATAAATCTCCAAAAGCCGATTGACCTGCTTCAAATCCTACCATACCGGGAAGAATAATGTCATCTGCTTGTTGAGGAATCCCCGGAACTAATTTATTCCCTAAGCTCTTAGGTCCTACGGTAATGGCACAAGTGGAAGTTCCCACAATTTCCACCATAGCTTTATCTTTAACTCCCGCTCCAACCGCACCTGCATGACAATCCAAATTACCAACGGCAATAAGTACATGTTCCGGAAGACCTAATTTATTAGCCCACTCTTTGGTGATCGTTCCCGCGACTTGGTCGCAAGTATATGCTTCTTTGTTAAATGTATCTACTAAGCCATCTAAAGACGGATCCAATGATTTAAAGAATTCATTGGGAGGATATCCCCCCCATTCTTTATTCCACATCACTCGAGATCCGGCTATACCCATTCCTCTTTTTATCTCTTCGGGCTTAGTTAACCCACAAAGTAAGGCAGGCAGCCAATCACTGGACTCAACGAAAGAATAGGCGGATTGTCTAATTTCGGGGATCTTAAATATATGTAAAGCTTTGGTCCAAAAGTGTTCTGTGGAATAATCACCACAACCGGCAGACTTAGTATAGTCTATATGCCATTTTTTTGCAAAATCATTCAGATATTCATTTTCTTTTTGCCCTGTGTGATCTTTCCATAAAATAAACATGGCATCAGGATTTTCGGCAAATTCCGGCAACAAAGACAAAGGGGTTCCTTCTTTATTTACCGCTACCGGCGTTGAACCGGTCATATCCGTACTGATGGCTTTCACGCGAGCGGCTGCTCCCGGCACTTTATATAAAACATCTTTAACGATATATTCGAGAACTTCAAGATAATCTAAAGGGTGTTGTCTAAATTGGGTCTTTACAGGATTACAATATAATCCTTTTTTCCATCTTGGATATTCTTTGATTGATAAGGCTAATTCTTTTCCGGTTTCTGCATCCATTAAAATTGCTCTTCCGGAATCTGTACCATAATCTAATCCTATTACTAAATTATTGGATAATTGCATTTTTTTGGGTTTAGTTTGAAGTTTTGTTTGATTGGAGACGGCGATCATTATTTTTTTACTATCCTCCGTCTCCGAAATATTATGGTTTTCCGGTTAGCTCTTTTACTTTTTCTAACCGTTTGTATTTTTCATATTCAACATTGTAATGTTGGTGATTTTGTTCGTTAGGATAGTAAATTGTTGAAATTCCCATTCCCATTTTTTCTTGAGCATGTTCCAATTTAGAATAAATTCCGGCGGTTACAGCTGCACACATCGCCACTCCTAAGGCACATGCTTCCCTGGTTGCTATAACTTTTATAGGCTTGCCTAGAACATCTGATAAAATTTGCATAACATAAGGAGACTTTTGAGAAATTCCTCCTACTGCGATAATTTCCTCAATTTCAATTCCATTGTTTATAAATTGTTCTACAATAGCTCTTGAACCGTATGCGGTTGCTTCTACTATGGATTTATATAGTAATGGAGTACTGCTGGATAATGCCAATCCTGTGATAGTCCCTTTCAATTCATAGTCAACATTGGGCGTCCTTCTTCCATTAATCCAGTCAGTAGCTATAATATGGCTGTCTTTTGCCGGTATGAGTTTTGCTTGTCTGGCCAATTCAGGAATCATTTTATCATAAACTTCCTGTATTACTTTATCTTTGGTTTCTTTATCTATGTATTCGATTTTTGCAAATATTTCTCGCAAGGGCCACATTAATACTCTTTTAAACCAAGCATAATAATCCCCGTAAACGGATTGTCCTGCTTCATAACCTACCATTCCGGGAATTATGGAATCATCTGCCTGGCCGGATATGCCCGGAATTAACGGGTTATTTTCACTTTTAGGCCCTACAATAATATCACATGTGGATGTCCCGATAATTTGAACAATAGCTTTATTTTTTACTCCCGCTCCAATTCCTCCTGCATGGGCATCTATGTTTCCGGCAGCTACTTTAACTTCTGTGGTTAATCCTAATCGGTTAGCCCATTCTTCTGATAAATTTCCTATCGTTTCTACACAGGTATACACTTTTTTTGAAAAGGTGTCTACAATTCCATCTAAAACGGGATCTAATTCTTTAAAAAATTCATTAGGTGGATATCCTCCCCATTCTTTATTCCACAACACTTTAAATCCGGCTGTACATATATTTCTTTTTAAATCTTCCGGTTTTTTTACCCCTATAATTAAATTGGAAAGCCAATCACAAGCATCTACAAAAGAATGCCCGATTTCTTTTATTTTGGGATCTTCTCTGAATATGTGAAGGGCTTTAGCCCAAAAATGCTCTGCAGAGTAATTTCCACCTCCTCCTGAATATCGGGTATAATCGGTATGCCATTTTTTGGAAAATTCGTTGATATGCTCGCAATCTTTTATTCCTGTATGATCTTTCCATAAGATAAACATCCCGTTGGGATCATCTAAAAAGTCTTCTCGTAAAGCTAAGGGGGTACCTTCTTTATCTACTACTACCGGAGTAGAGCAGGTAACATCTATTGCCAATGCTTTAACTCTTTCTTTTGCTACCGGAACTGTTCTAACTACTTCATTAATTATATATTCTAATACTTCAACATAGTCTAAGGGATGGTGCCTGAATTGGTAATTTACCGGATCGCAGTACATACCTTTTTTCCATCTCGGATATTCTTTTACTGAGAGTGCTAATTCTTCGCCGGTTTCAGCATCCATTAATATGGCTCTTGCTGAATCAGTTCCGTAATCAACACCGATTACTAAATTGTTTGAAATGCTCATCATTTTTTTGTTTATTCAGTTGGTTTATAGTAATTATTTGTTTTTTTCTTGTCCATAATAAGCATTCGCGCCATGTTTTCTTTCGTAATGTTTATGGATCAATGCTTCTTTCAATCTTGGGGCTTGGGGATTTATTTGCCTTGTTAAATAAGCCATTTTAGCTACATTTTCTAACACCGCACTGTTGTAAACTGCTTTTTCAGCTGTTTTACCCCACGTGAAGGGCGCATGGCTTCCTACCAATACCATTTCCATCTCTTTATGACTTAATTTTTTTTCTTTAAGAATATTGAGAATCTGGAAACCTGTTTGGTATTCATAGTCTCCTTGGATCATTTCATCACTCATAGGCGGAGCACAAGGTATATCAGATATGGTATGATCTGCATGGGTTGTACCGAATATGGGGATATCCAATAAAGATTGCGCCCAAGCGGTAGCATAGGTGCTGTGCGTGTGTACAATTGAGTTAACGTCTTTCCAATGTTTGTATAAAACGGCATGGGTGGGTGTGTCTGATGAAGGTCTTAGTTTTCCTTCGACCACTTTACCGTCAAAATCAACCAGTACCATGTCATCAACCTTTAACTTATCATAGGGCACTCCGCTAGGTTTAATAGCAAAAACTCCTTGATTGTGATCTGCGACACTTACGTTACCCCAGGTAAATAAAACTAAATTCAATTGGGGTAATAATTTATTGCCTTCGAATGCTTCTTCTTTTATTTGAGCATATTTTTTCATAGCTTTATTTTATATGTGAATATTCAATCAGGTTGCCTAATACCTCTATGCTCGGCAAGACAATATCCAATTCAGGATCAGCTTTTTCTGCATCTTCCAACGTAGCTTCTCCGGTTAGTACCAATACTCCGAAAGCTCCGGCATTATGAGCCATCATCATATCTGTGTAAATGCGATCTCCTACCATAGCCACTTCATCCGGCTCTAAATTTTTCGCTGACAATATTCCGTCTAACATTTCTTTTTGTGGTTTACCCAACACAATATCCGGTTTTCTTCCCGTAGCGGTTTCTATAGATGAACATATAGAAGCACAATCAACTAAAACTACCGGTTTGTCGGTCGGACAAACTTTATCGGGATTGGTTGCTATATAAATTTTTCCTTCTTTTGCCCACCAAGCTGCTCTGCATAATCTTTCATAATTTAAAGTCATATCAAAAGCAACAATTAACGCATCGGGCTCATCTTGTGCCGAGTCTTCAGTAGATATATATCCTGCCTTATTAAATTGTTTAATCATACTGGGGGTTCCCAATATGAATAATTTTTTTATTTGGGGATGTTTGGCTTTTAAATAATCTATGGTTGCTACTGCGGATGAGTACATTTCTTCTTCTGAAGCATCAATTCCTAATCCTTCTAATTTTTGCAGGTAGTCTGAAATACTTTTAGACGGATTATTGGTAAGAAATGAATAGCTTATGCCTAATCTTTTAAGCTGATTTAAAAAGCTTACTGTATAGGGGAATAGGGTTGAGCCATTGTAAATAGTTCCATCCATATCAAGAGCTACATGCTTCAGCTTTTTTACTTTTTCTAAAAGAACATTTGAAGTCTTTTTTATATCTGTGATATAATTATTCATACAATTTATATTTAAAAGATATAAAGGATGAACATGTAATTTTTCTATTACATGAATATCCTTTTAATTTATTTTCCTTTTAATGCTCCTTTTTCGCTGAATAATTCTTCAATCCATTGATCAAAATATCCTGCTCTGTAAGCAAAGTCTAAAATTGTATATCTGCTTCGGATTTTATGTGCTCTGTAAAAACTATCTTTGAGTCTTTTTCTGGTAATACCGATTTCTTCCGGTTCAACAGGTGCTCCTACGGCTTCCAATCGTTTTTTTGTTTCCTCAAAAGGTATAACTTGATTTCTTAGTTTTTCTTTTAATTGCGGCCAATTCTTTTTAATTTTATTTAACTGCTCCCTTAATTCCTCTTTGGTAACGTATTTATCTGTAGTTTGGGCCACAGCAAAGGGATGTATTTCAGTCCCTGCAAACATTTCGTCTATCTCTTTTAATTGAGCTTCCAGGGTCGGCCATTTTTCAACTGCCGCTTCAACATCAAGCCTGTCTATAGATTCTTTTAACATTACTTCATACAAAGCGGTAATTGCTAATGTACCAATACCTACTTTAAATCCATGCGATGGAGCTTGTTCATCTTGATTAGGATATAAACCGAATTTTTTAGCCATTTCTCCTTTGAATGTGTGATGCTCCATATCCCAAAGATGGCTGAATTGATGTTCTGAACCGGATGCCGGACGGCTTACTCCTGCCCCCCATGATTCCATGGATTGCATGGCGAAACCGCCTAGCATTAATCCTTCTGTTAATAATTCAATAGCTTTTGGATTTCCATTTTTTGCTCCTGCCGGATCTTGCAATGCCTCAGCCAGTCCATCTTGTACTATATTCCATGCACTAGTCATGGGCTCAATACCTTTTTTAGGATGATTGGGATCGGCTAATTCTGCAGCTAAAATCCAATCTGCTCCGGATACTACTTTAGCATATAAATCGGCATATCCGGAAGCGGTCATCAAAGGGGGAGCAGCAGCAATAATATCAATATCAGCTACTAAAGCTTTAGGTGCTTCACAGGCATGAGTGATTTTTGCTCCTTTGTTGGTTATGGATGCTCCTGCCGAAGAATATCCATCCATGGATGCAGCAGTAGCAACACACATATACGGTCGTTTTAGTTCGGAACTTGCTCGTTTCGTAAGATCGTTTATAACTCCTGAACCAACCGCAATAGGTGTTACGTCTTTATCTTTTAAATAATCTCTTATTTTCTCTACAAATATATAATCTGCATATAAATTAGGATCATCTAAAATATACGGTTCTTCTCCTTCCAATCCGGCTTTTTGTAATGCCTCATGAACTTTTTTTCCTGCTACTCTATAGGTATTAGGATCTGCTATAATAATTGCTTTTTTTCCGGGAAATTGTTCCTTAAATATTTGCGGTACATCCTTTAAGATATTGGATTCTATTTCTAGAAACTTTGTTTCAGTAGCTTGTTTTAAAGCTGATTTAATGCTTTCTTTAGACATTTTATTTTTTATTTTTTGTGGTTTGTGATTGATATGGTCTCTTATTTAAGTTTAAAGTTTTTTAGAGTCTTCTAAAAACTTGGCTAATCCAATATCGGTTAATGGGTGTTTTAGTAAATCAAGTATGGGAGCTAAAGGAGAAGTAATTACATCAGCTCCTATTTTCGCACAATTGATAATGTGCATGGAAGATCGTATGGATGCGGCTAGTATTTGGGTAGAATAACCGTAGTTATCGTATATTTCTCTTATTTCAGATATCAGGTTTAAACCGTCTGTTGATATATCATCTAATCTTCCTATAAAGGGAGATACATAGGTAGCTCCTGCTTTTGCCGCAAGAAGTGCCTGACCGGGTGAGAAAACTAAGGTACAATTAGTTTTAATTCCTTTATTTGAAAAATATTTAATGGCTCTTATCCCATCATGGATCATAGGAACTTTAACAGTTATTTGCTTATCAATTTCTGCTAATTCTTTTCCTTCTTTAATGATTCCTTCGTAATCGGTTGAAAGTACTTCTGCACTTACATCTCCATTTACGATTTCACATATTGCTTTATAATGAGCATATATGCTGTCCTTTCCTGTTATTCCAACTTTTGCCATAATGGAGGGATTTGTGGTAACTCCATCAAGAACTCCTAGATCCTGAGCTTTTTTAATTTGCTCTAAATCTGCTGTATCAATGAAAAATTTCATTTTTTTATTTTTTATGGTTTTATAATTGATTTGATTGTTTTAAAACATATTGTCCGGTTTTTATTTTAATTAAAATAACCTTTAACTAATACGTATAGTCCTGCAGCAAGTAATCCCCCTACTATTGGAGCAATGGAAGCGTACACAATTCCATATCCCCAATCACTATCTCCTTTGCCTTTTAAAGGGAGGATTTGATGAACTAATCTAGGCATTAGATCTCTGGCAGGGTTTAAAGACCATCCGGTAACCCCTCCGTAAGCCATACCGATTGCAAATATCATAAATCCGGCAGGTAATGCTCCTAAAGATCCAAATCCTACCATCGAATGAGTAAATTGAGGAATACCTGTTGAATTTTCAATAATTACTCCTCCATGATTGGCACTCATGGATAGTCCTATAAATACTAAGAAAAAAGTACCTATTGCTTCAGCCGAGAAATTCTGAATTGAGTTATTTTTTCTAATAGATGCATTGGTTGCAAAAACGCTTAAAAGTTTACTTGAATCTGAAGATGTAGCAGTTAAATGACCTCTATATACAAATGAAACAAGCAGAGCCCCTAAAAAACAACCGATAAATTGCGCTGTTATATACGGAAGAACAAATTTGGGATCTAAAACTCCTGCGGCCCATTGTGCTATGGTAACTGCCGGATTGAAATGCCCACCCGTATCAAATGGAGAAGAAATAATTACCGACATAGCTACAGCAAAACCCCAGCCAAGTGGCCCGCTTAATGCAGCCTTATTACCTTCTCCGTATGATTTGTCCAAGGTAAGATTCATACTTATCCCACATCCTAAGGCAATTAATGAAAAAGAACCTAGTAATTCTCCTATAAATTTTATTGCAATGACTGAATCCATAATCTTTGATTTAGTTTTGATTTATAATTTTATTTTTTTGAGCTTTGTGTTTTATATAATTAAAACGTAACAAATGTATTTACTAAATCGAAACTAAACAATAATAAAACAAAATTTTTTTTTATAAATATTAAAATAATTTTAGTATAAAAATAGATTAAATAGAATTAATTTATTATCTTTGTTATTGATTGACAATTATTTATATATTAATTTAATTATTTTCAATATCGAAACTAATTATGTTACATTCTTCTGACAATTCAAATATTTTCGTAAATTTGAATCATAAAGTATTACATTTAATTTCATCCATGTCATTATATATCTACCTATGAAGAACAATAACATAAATAATATAAGACAACAGGAAATTTTAGAAGAATTAAATTTCAATCATTATGTTTCTGTAACTGAATTATGTAAAAAATTAAATGTGTCTGCCGTTACCATTAGAAAAGATTTGACTCATCTGGAGAAAATCGGTAAATTATACAGAACCCACGGCGGAGCAACTCGAGAATCTTTTATTGTTAAGGAAAGACATGTTAATAAAAAGGAAACGCTACAGGTTGAAGAGAAATCGAAAATAGCCAAAGCGGCTCTTAATTTTATTGAAGATAATGATTTTATTACGATTTCATCAGGAACTACCACACAGATGGTTGCTCAGGTAATTGAAAATAATTATACTAAGTTAACCATTCTTACCTCTTCTTTAAAATCAGCTATGCTATTATATGGTAATCCAAATTTTGATGTAATACAACTGGGAGGAGACGTTCGAACTAAGTCAGGGTCTGTTATGGGTCCTTATGCTGAATTAATGATCAGTAATTATTCTTGCAGTAAACTTTTTATTGGCGGCGATGGAGTCGATTTTGATTTTGGACTTTCTACTTCAAGTACTATGGAGGCTAAAATGAATCAATTGATGATTCAAAATTCCGAAAAGGTTATTGTTTTAGCAGATTCTACCAAAATTAGTAAAAGGGGATTTGGTAAAATAACTGATTTAGATAAAATACATGTCTTAATTACCGATGAAGGCATTAAAAAAAGAGACGTTGAAAGATTCGAAGATTTAGGTATTGAAGTCGTTATTGCACGATAAAATAAACCGGCTTTACTATCAAAAATTAGGTTAGGATATTATGGAATTATCTGAATCTTTGACATCATAATCTCCAATTTTCTCCCTTCTCAATTTAGTCAAATACCCTCCAACTCCTAAGCTTTGTCCAAAATCGTGAGCTAATGAACGGATATAGGTCCCTTTACTGCAATGGACTAAAAATTCCACATAAGGCAGATTAATGTTAGTGATTTTAAAATCGTATATGGAAATTTCACGAGAAGGAACTTCAATAGCTATTCCTTTCCTTGCAAATTCATACAATCTTTTCCCATCTTTTTTTACGGCGGAAAATACCGGAGGTTTTTGACTAATGGATTCCCCTATGAAATCCTGTACTGCCTCTTCAATATCTTTAATTTGTAAATGATTGTATTCTTTAGGGTTACATTCCTCTGTTTCTAAATCATAGGAAGGAGTTTCTACTCCTAATTTAATTTCTCCGGAATAGATCTTGGATGCATCTTGAATTTGCTGAATTTGTTTGGTTGCTTTACCAACGCATACAATTAATAAACCGGTTGCTTTGGGATCTAATGTTCCCGCATGACCTACTTTGATTTTCTTTAAATTAAATTGCTTTTTTATTTTCCATTTAATTTTATTTACTATATCAAATGAAGTCCAATCTAACGGCTTATCTATTAAAAATACTTTACCTTCCAGTAATTCATCTAAATTCATTCATTCCTAAATTTAAAAGCAAATATAAACAACTAATATTTTAAGTCCATTTTTGAATATTGAAAAATATCGTAATTTTGCAAAAAGCAAATCAACCTTGTTGCTTCTATTTTTTATAGAAGAGGAAAGTCCGGACACCAAAGGATATCGCAGCGGGTAATGCCCGTCCATCGTAAGATGAGGACCAGTGCAACAGAAAGGAAGTACAGTTCGGCTGTAGTGAAATCAGGTAAACTCTGTGAGGTGCAATGCTATGTATACCGGATTTATAAGGGCTATCCGTCCGATGCCGGGGGGTAAGCAGATTGAAATAAGGAGTAATTCTTATTCTAGATAAATAACAAGGCTTTTCAGTAATGAAAATGACAAAATCCGGCTTATTGATTTGCTTTTTTTTATTTGTATATGTATAAAATAAGCATGGATTTTATCCTATCCATTCATTAACATGTTCTCCTAATCCCATACTTATAGCCTTTGCTGATATGGTAAATGTTTCAGTAATCGAGGATCTACCTAATCCTAAGGAATCAAATTTTTCTTTATATTTTACTACATAACCGTCTGTAAAATTTAATTCTTTTAAAGGGGTGTTAGAATCCTTTTTTGTAAAGACTACTTTGCCATTTTTCTTTTCATAGCTATTAGTCATCCATTCAAAAAAACGAGTTTCATTAGTTGATCTTAAAGTTATCTCAATTCTTCCTCCTCTAATTTGTGCTGATGGTCGCCCGGTTGGATCTGTTTCTTGCGCTAATGAATAATTTACATTGATAATATTATATTTTCTTCCGGCTACCTCTAATCGTGCTCTAAATGACATAATAATAATGATTTTTAGTGAATTTTTCAAATTTTACAAATTTACGTATTTGAAAGTAGATAGTATTTTTCCATTAGTTAAATGCTTGTTAAAAATAAATAGCCCTATTTTGATAAACTTTATCTCTATATAATAAAAATAAACGGAAATTAATTCTCATACTGTTCTATATTTTAGCTTCTATTTATAACAATAAAAAAAAGAGATATTATAAATATCTCTTTTTTTTATAATTTAAATTTTTCCTAATTATTTCTCAATTAAAACATTTCCTGTCATTTCTGAAGGAATCGGTAAGCCCATTAATGTTAGAATAGTAGGTGCTATATCTCCCAATTTACCTTGTTTTAAATTGTATTTTTGATTATCAACTACAATTAAAGGTACTAAATTAGTAGTATGTTGAGTATTAGGTGAGCCGTCTTCGTTCTTCATTTTGTCAGAATTTCCGTGATCTGCAATAATCAGAGTTGTATATCCATTTTCTAACGCTGCTTTACAAATATCTCCGGCACATTCATCTACTACTTCTGCTGCTTTAACTGCTGCTTCAAATACTCCGGTATGTCCTACCATATCCGCATTGGCAAAATTGAGACATACAAAATCCACTTCTTTTTTTTCTAATTCAGGAATAATAGCATCTCTTATATCATATGCAGCCATTTGTGGTTTTAAATCATATGTTGGCACATCTTTAGGAGATGGGGCTAAAATTCTTTTTTCATTTTCAAATACTTTTTCTTCTCCTCCTGAAAAAAAGAATGTCACATGTGGATACTTTTCGGTTTCGGCAATTCTGATTTGTTTTAAAGCTGCATTTGCTATCACTTCACCGATTGTATTTTTAATCGTATCTTCTTTGAATATGACATGAATGTTTTTGAATGTTTCATCATATTCCGTCATAGTAACGAAATATAAATCCAATTTTTTAATTCCAACTTCCGGATGGTCATGTTGAGATAAAACATCTACTATTTCTCTCGGTCTGTCGGTACGGAAATTAAAACAGATCACCACATCTCCTTCTTGTATTTTGGCTACCGGATTGTTATTTTCAGTTACAACGATAGGCATAAGAAACTCATCGGTAATTCCGTCTTCATAAGATTGTTGTATAGCTTGTAAAGGATCTTCTGTTTTATTTCCTTCAGCATTTACCATTACATCATATGCTATTTTAACTCTTTCCCAACGTTTGTCTCTATCCATAGCATAGTATCTGCCTACAATAGAAGCTAATTTTGCATTGTTATCTTTGCAAAATTCGATCGTATCTTTTATAAAACCTTTACCACTTTGAGGATCGCAATCTCTCCCATCGGTAAAAGCGTGTACAAAAACATTAGGTACATTCGAAGAGTTTGCCGCTTCTACTAGTGCTTTTAAATGGCTTATATGAGAGTGAACACCTCCGTTGGATACTAACCCGATGAAGTGTACCGGTTTATTATTTTGTTTAGCATACTCAAATGCTTTTTTTAATTCTTCTTCATTTCCTAAGGTTCCGTTTTCTACGGCTAAATTAATCTTCGTCAAATTTTGATAAACCACTCTTCCTGCACCTAAATTCATATGCCCAACTTCTGAATTTCCCATTTGACCTTTAGGTAATCCAACATCCAATCCATAAGTTACTAAAGTGGTATTGGAATATTTTTGAAAACAGCTGTCCATAAAAGGTGTATGAGCATGGTCAATAGCAGATACACTTTTATCTGTGGCTATTCCCCATCCATCCAGAATCATTAAGATTACTTTTTTATTCATAATTTATTATTTTTTGTAAAATTAATCTATTTTTATGCGTATTTTTAATTTTAAAGTTACTGAATTTTTATGATTTTTGTTGAATATATATTGATAATCCATTCTTTTTTCTAATAAAAAAAGACTTGGTAATCAAGTCTTTTATATATTTAATAATTCATGATCTAGTGTTTATTCAACGGTAACAGATTTTGCTAAATTTCTAGGCTGATCTACATTAACCCCTCGCAATACAGCTATGTAATACGCTAACAATTGTAAAGGTATAACGGATAATAGCGGTGTAAAGCATTCTGAAACATCAGGAATTTCAATGGATTCGGTTACCATATCTTTAACTACGGTATCGCCTTGGGTAACAATTGCAATTACTTTTCCTTTTCTTGAATTAATTTCCTGTATATTACTTACAATCTTTTCATAATATCCTTTTTTAGGTGCAATGACAACAACCGGCATATTTTCATCAATTAAAGCTATAGGCCCGTGTTTCATTTCTGCTGCCGGATATCCTTCTGCATGGATATAAGATATTTCTTTTAATTTTAAAGCACCTTCTAAGGCGATAGGATAATTATAACCTCTACCTAAATATAAGAAGTTTCCTGCTCCAACGTATTGCTCTGCAATCTTTTTAATTTGATTTTCTGTATTTTTGATCACTTCTGCTACCCTTTCCGGTATAGTTTCCAACTCAATGATTAGACTGTTGAATCGCTCTTTACTTATGGTACCTTTGTGTTTAGCTAATTTAAGTGCTATCATTGCCAATAGGGCAAGTTGAGCAGTAAATGCTTTGGTGGAAGCAACACCAATTTCCGGACCTGCATGAGTATAAGAACCGGCATCAGTTAAACGTGCTATTGAAGAGTCGATAACATTACAAATACCGTAGATGAATGCCCCTTTTTCTTTTGCTAATTTTAATGCAGCAATTGAATCTGCTGTTTCTCCTGATTGAGATATTGCAATAACGATATCTTTATCTGTTATTATCGGATTTCTGTATCTAAACTCAGAGGCATATTCTACTTCAACCGGTATTCTGGCTAAATCTTCAATAAGATATTCTCCAACCAAACCGGCATGCCAAGAAGTTCCACATGAAATAATTATTATTCTTTCTGCATTTAAAAATTTTTCTTGATAATCCCATATTCCCGCCATTTGAATTATGTCTTCATCTACTAATAGCCTTCCACGCATGGTATCCATAATAGATCGGGGTTGTTCGTGGATTTCTTTTAGCATGAAATGTTCATAACCTCCTTTTTCAATCTTCTCTAAACTTGTTTTTAGTTCATGAATTTGGGGATTTACTTTAGAATTATCTTTTATTTTATATACATCTACTCCTTTTAGAGTTATGGTCGCCATTTCTCCGTCTTCAAGATAAACAACCTCATTGGTAAACTCAATGAAAGGAGAGGCATCTGAAGCTATGAAATATTCATTTTCACCTATTCCTATTGCTAAAGGACTACTTAATCTTGCTACTACGATTTCTTGCGGTTTATCTACTTCCATAACTGCTATGGAATAAGCACCTACAACTTCATTTAAAGCATATCTGACAGCTGTTGATAAATCTACGTTTTGTGTCTCTTGCATATACTGTATCAAGTTCACTAATACTTCTGTATCGGTTTCACTTTTAAATGTATATCCTTTAGAGGTAAGCATTATTTTTAAAGTTCCATAATTCTCAATAATACCGTTGTGAATAATTGCTAATTTTCCGTTATTTGATATATGAGGGTGTGCATTTATATCACTGGGAACTCCATGGGTAGCCCATCTTGTATGGCCTATTCCTACGGTTGCTTCTGAGTTTAAATCTTTACATTTAGCTATTAAATCGGATACTGAACCTTTTGTTTTTCTTAATTCAAAGGCTCCGTTTTCATTTAAAACTATGCCCGCACTATCATAACCTCTATATTCTAACCTTTTTAAACCGTTTAATATGATGGGTAAGGCTTTTTTATTTCCAATATATCCAGTTATTCCACACATAATTTAATGTTTTTATATTTTTCTATATTAAATATATATTTAATTTTTAGTATAAAGTATTTCTAATCTTAACTTTTTATCTCCTGAATTTTTATTACCATAAAAAGTTAATCGGAAAGGTTCATAAGCTCTTGTCGTCTTTGAATATCCTAAATATTCATTACTGTTGGTAGAACGGGTTATAAAATTACCCATTTCTACAAGTATTTCATCATTAGGTTTATTTTTTTCTACGATATCTTTGATTTGTTTGGTAACGTTCAGTGTATAATATTGGGGATTAGTTTCAAAATCGTACTTTGGATTAAAGAAATAACCCGCTAAACCGGAATAAAAAGTTAAATCAGGCAAAAACTTCTTTTGTGTATAATTATATCCGTATATATAATCAGGTTTTGACTGTACATTTTCTGTAAGATAAAATTTCAATTTTGCTCCCGTAATAGCCCAATTGTGATTTTGTACCGAATCTTTTATTGCTTCTAATTGTGAATCATCTAATTTAAGATGAATGGAAGGCCCTCCCATACCTTGTAAAAATAAAATGGATTCACCTGACAGCTTATCCGGATTCTGCATTTGCTGCTTAAATTGGGAACTGGCAGTATTACGATTATAAAAGTTATATTCTCCTACCATTGAATTATAGGCCGAATTCATGGTAAATGAATAAGTTGCAGGTGTAAAATTATCTGATGATTGATCTTTATATCTATAATAAGCAATTAAGGTCATTTTGCTTACCGGGAAATTGAACATGAATTTAGAATTTTCATCGACCGGTTGTATTTTAATTCCTTTAAAATACTGAATAAATCGTGAATTATCACTAATATTTGCACTTCCTTTTTTACTGAAAAAATATTGGTAGAAATAATCGGGATCTAATTTTATTCTATATCCGGCAGCAGTAGGTTCTGAAATAACTTTTCCATCACTTGTTTTTACCGATATACTGGTCAGTGAATCCCCTAATAGTGCAGTTCCTAATTTATCGCCAACATCAACTGTTTTATTGGAATAAAACTTAGAAGAGGTTGATTCCAAAAATGTATTAATCCTATTTACATTAACTTCCATGGAATTACCTGCTTTACCTAAATAGGAAGCTAATGTATATTTTTTAACGTATTTTATCGTATCGACACCACTGGTACTTCCGGGATTTAAAATGATTTTCTTTTCTTTGTAAGAAGAGGAATTGAACGCCGGATTGAGGCTTAACACAACAGAATCGACTTGCTGGATAGTCCCTTTGATTTCATCGGCTGTACTTAGTCTTACTTGAATATTAAAAGAGGCTTTTGATTTCCCAAAAGTATTATCTTCATAAATACCGATCAATCCACTTCCTAGAGTGTTATAATCTGCTCGAATAGTATCGTTGTTAGAGATATTATACGCAACCAGATCAACAAATGTTTTATTTCCTTCTAATTTATCAGGTATTAGATTAGCTCCAATATCTGTTGTATCATTTTCACAACTTAATAAAAAAAAGGTTGAAAGTAAAGTTAGAGCTAATAACTTTACTTGAGACTTAAATATTTTCATAGTTGTTTTACTCTTGGATCTTTATTTCGCTGGTGACGTGATAAATTTCTTTGACATCTTCATTTTGAATAAAATCAAATTTAGGATTGCTTGATTGTTTAAACATGTCTTCCAATTCGTCAATTAAAACTTCTTCGCCTTTTACAATAGTGTCGGATCCTTTCATGGCTTCTTTGATAATACTTACGTATTTGTTATCAGTTAAGTAATTTAATTTACTTGTATCTATATTATCAAATTCCAAAATATCTTTAAGATTATTGCTGAAAATCCCGTTACTTCCTTGGTTATAAACCGATGTGATCACTTTTATATCACTGAAGAATGCATCATTAGCATAATTAGTTTTCAAATAAATTGGTAAAAAGCTGGCCATCCATCCATGTAAATGAATGATATCGGGTATCCAATTTAATTTTTTTATTGTTTCTAAAACACCTTTGGTAAAGAAAACAGCCCTTTCATCATTATCTTCAAACCATTCATTTGCTTCATCTTTATAGGGAGATTTTCTTTTGAAATATTCATGATTTTCAATGAAATAAACTTGCATCCTTTCTCCCGGAAGTGAAGCTACTTTAATAACCAATGGCTGATCAAGGTCATTTATAATCAAATTCATACCTGATAGCCTGATTACCTCGTGAAGCTGAAATCTTCTTTCATTTATTTGCCCGAATCTAGGCATAAAGATTCTAACATCATTTCCTTGTGCAAACATTTGTTTGGCTAAATTGTAAACTCCTGATGAAATCGGATTTTCGTCAAAGTATGGTACTAATTCTGAAGTAACGTGAAGTATTCTTTTTGAACTCATTATAAATTGAAGGCTGATTATAATTTAACAAAGTTACAAAAAATTAATCAAACTGTAGTAAGTTTGCATTTTAAACCATGACATTCGTCATTTAAATCTAAAGTATGTTATTATTAAAAACCAGAAATGAATTATTTGATTTCATTCAATATATCCACGCTAAAAAATTAACTTTAGGATTTGTTCCTACTATGGGTGCACTTCACGAAGGCCACCTTTCTCTTTTTAAAAAAGCTATTGAAGATAATCAATATACTATAGGCAGCATTTTTGTAAATCCTACGCAATTTAATAATCATGCGGATTTGATTAAATACCCTCGCACGGAAGAAGCAGACATTGCAAAATTGGAAAGTGTCGGTTGCGACGCATTATATTTACCAAGCGTTGAAGATTTATACCCAAATGGGTTGGAATGTGAATCAATAGATATGAATGGATTGGATGTTGTTATGGAAGGAGCTTTTCGCCCGGGTCATTTCCAAGGAATGGCAACGGTTGTAAAGCGTTTGTTATTACAAGTTCAGCCTACCAAAGCCTATTTTGGTGAAAAGGATTTTCAACAGTTACAAATTATCCGCCAAATGGTCAAAACTTTACAATTGCCTGTCGAAATTTTAGGAATGCCAATTATTCGTGAATCCAACGGTTTAGCTATGAGTTCGCGTAATATGAGGCTTACTGAGGAATTTAAGAAAAAATCATTATTTATATATCAATCATTACTTAAAGCTAAAGAATTATCATCCCATTATGCTCCTGAAAATGTGATTTGCAAAATTGAAAAATTGTATCTCAATTCAGATTTAAAATTGGAATATTTTACTATAACTGAAGAAGAATCATTACAAACGGCTCAGTCTTTTGACCCCTCTAAACACTATAGGGCTTTTATAGCAGTCAATGCCGGAGACATCCGTTTGATTGATAACATTCAAATAAGATAAAGCGCAAAATAAATTATATCATTACAGACCATTAAAAAACTATTACAGAATTTATTTTTAAATTATAAATACTTTATCTTTATTTAAATAATATTTATCTTATAACCCTAACTATTTATTTAAATTATAATATATTAAATATAAATTTATTATATTTATGTTTAATTATTACAATTTTTCAACTATTTATATTTTTACTATTTTTAAGTTTTTTGATTTTGGAGATTATACGATTAATTATTATTTTGGCCTGAATAACACATTAAATACATGAATAAAAAATTAAAAAATATTCTTACAGTTTGTATATCTGTTATAATTGCCGGTGGACTAATGTTTTTAGTTTCTAAAAGCTTAGGTGGTGATTTTATAGAAAAAACCATATCAACTGCAAAAAAAGCAAACTATTTTTGGATAAGCATGGCTGCTATTTTCGGTTTAGGGGCTTATTGGATCAGAGCTGTCCGATGGAATTTACTTTTAGAACCCATGGGCTATAAAATTAAAAATTCGAATGCTTTATGGGCTCTTTCATTTGGGTATTTTTTAAACTTAGGAATTCCAAGAATGGGAGAAATAGGAAGAGCAACTGCTTTACAAACCGTTGAAAAAGTACCTTTTACCAATTCATTTGGGACAATCGTTACTGAAAGAATTATCGACTTATTTTTTATGTTATTTTTTATTCTTTTAGCTTTAGTTTTTAATTATTCAACATTACTGTCTTTTTTTGAATTACTAAGTAAGAATAAAACGAATAATCCTGATGAAAAAAATTACACACTTTATATTTCTATACTTGTCGTAATTTTATTATGCTGTATTCTAATGTATGTATTCAGAAAAAAATTGCTTCAATTATCAATTATTAAAAAAATAGTATTTTTCATAAAAGGAATTATTGACGGATTAGTTTCAGTTTTTAAATTAAAACAAAGAGTGAAGTTTATTTTATTGTCCTTCGGAATATGGATATGTTATTTTTTTGCTTCTTATCTTGTAGTATTTGCCTTGCCAGAAACTTCTTCTCTACCTGTCCAAACAGGCTTTTATATTTTAGCTGTAGGAACTTTAGGCATGTTAGTACCTGCCTCGGGAGGCATAGGTGCTTTTCACCTTGCAATGATGATCGGGTTTTCGGCTTTATATTTACAATCCGGAAAATCTCTAGATGAAGGTAAAGAAATTGGCTATTCTTATGCAATACTTGCTCACAGTTTACAAATGGTGTTAATGATTATAATGGGAATCATTTCAATAATTATGCTCACAAGGAATAAAGAAAAAACAATAATTTAAAATTAAAAAAGTGATAAACTTTTTAATTATAACAAATTAGTTATATTATATAAAAAATAAAAAAGCTGTTCGTTTTGAACAGCTTTTATTTTGATTTATATAGAATACTATAGATTCTAAATTAATTTCGAAAACTTTATGAGTATTAGTTTTCTGATTCGTCATCTGCAGAAGCAGCCTTAACATTTCTAGATGTTTTCACAGCTGCAATTACAGTATTAGCCGGATGCAATATTTGGTAATCTTTTAATTCAACTTTAGATACTTCAAATTTATTACCAACATCTAGAGAAGTTACATCTATAACAATCTCATCCGGTAAATTTGCAGGAAGGGCTTTAACTCTAAGTTTTCTTAAGTTAACACGTAATACACCTCCTCTAACAACTCCTTTTGCTCTACCGGTTATTACCACAGGTACTTCCATAGTAACATATTTTTCCGGATTTATTTGATAAAAATCAGCATGGATTATCTTATCTGTTACCGGATGAAATTGTAGATCTTGCAAAATAGCATCTATTTTTTCTCCATCTATTTCCAAAGTAACTGTGTGTGCTTCAGGAGTATAAACTAAATCAGTAAAGCTTCTTTCTTTAGTAGAAAAATGGATTACATTTTTTTCTCCATAAACAACACAAGGAACTTTTTCAGCATTACGTAAGGCTTTTGAAGAATTTTTACCTACGCTTTCTCTTTTTTCTCCTTGAATTGTAATTGATTTCATATAATATTTACATTATAAATTTTTTACTTATTGATTCTCTGTTATGTACCAAGTTCATCACTTCTCCAAACAAAGGGGCGCAAGATAACACTTTTATTTTACTTACCAAAGTATTTTTTAAAGGAATTGAATCAGTTACAATCACTTCCTCCAATTTAGAATCGTTGATTCTATCATAAGCAGCACCTGAAAAAATAGCATGTGTTGCCATGGCTCGTACACTGGTTGCTCCTGCATCCATTAATATATCAGCCGCTTTAGTTAAAGTCCCTGCAGTATCAATCATATCGTCTACTAAAATCACATTCCTTCCTCTAACATCTCCGATTAAAGTCATAAAATCGACATTATTGGCTTTTTTCCTTTCCTTATAACAAATAACCACATCAGCATCTAAATATCCCGCATAGGTTCTTGCTCTTTTTGCTCCTCCCATATCCGGAGATGCAATGGTTAAGTTGTCTAGATTTAGTGATTTAACATAATTAATAAATATTGCAGACGCAAATAGATGATCAACCGGAATTTCGAAAAATCCTTGAATTTGATCAGCATGTAAATCCATAGTCATAACACGCGTTGCACCGGCAGCAGTCAATAAATTGGCTACCAATTTTGCTCCTATCGGAACACGAGGTTTATCTTTTCTGTCTTGACGCGCTAAACCAAAATAGGGAATTACAGCTGTTATCTTATCTGCAGATGCTCTTTTGGCTGCATCTATCATTAACAACATTTCCATCAAATTATCTGCCGGTGGAAATGTTGACCCTATAATAAAGACTCTTGAACCTCTTACCGATTCTTCTAAACAGGGTTGGTATTCACCATCACTAAAATCAAAGAAACTCATTTTCCCTAGGGGCATTCCATAACTTTGTGATATTTTTTCTGCTAAAGAAACACTTTCTCTAGTCGAGAAAATATGGACTGGTTGAATCATTTATATGTGTTAAAAATATTTTCTGAAAACGAGTACTGCAAATTTATGATTTTTTTAATCATACCATAATAAAACTGAACAAAATTTGTTCAGTTTTATTAAATATTTACTTTATCTTTAAGGAAACTTAACTGCTTGATATAGATTAGGATTAACGGAAGGAAGATTCGATTTAAATTTAAAGTTTATACTTTTAATAAATTCATTAGCTATAATTGCATACCCTCTTCCGGTTGGATGTATACCATCTAATGAAAAAAATCCTCCTGTTATAAATTCATTGGTATAACTTACTCCGTTGTAAAGAATACCTTCTTTTGTTTTTAAATTTTTAATTAGTGAATTTGTATCTGTGATTGCCAGATTATACTGTTTTGCTACAGTTTCAATGCTCTCATTAAATGCTTGAGTTGCTTCTTTGATGGTTAGAATCTCCTTATCGGTCAAAACATATTGATCCTCTATAGGTTTTGAAGTTCCTCCACCCGTTTTTAAAATGGAAGATAATGACAATAGAAATAAATCTTTTGAGGTAGACATCCTTATAGAAGGAAGTCCCATCGCATCTAAATTTGTTAAATTCTTATCTATAATTACTCCGCCATTAGCTTTATCTTCCGTAAAAACAATTTTTCTATTTGCGGCTTCTTCTTCTGTAATTATATTTTTTGCTTTTGCTTGATCCAAACCGGAATTATACTTTTGATAGGAAGCATTTAAATTTTTTATTTGCTGCGGTGTAAATTGATTGGCTTTAAAAGGTAAGGACGAAACTTTATTGAAAAAAGGAAAATCGGTAACGTCCGGAATTGTAGCTACCACTCCTTTTGCCGAATTTGAGGTAAGTGTTTGTACCAATGTACTATAAGCATTCTGAAAAGTTGAAATATCTGTAATCACAGCCGATCCATCTCCTCCGGAAGTGGCATAGCTTAAAATATCATTAATTCCAATCCATAAAGAAAAAAAGGTAGGATTTTGTTCCATTACATCTTCTACCACCGTTGCATTGGGCTTAGAAGCAAATCGTACAAAATAAGGATTGGATTTTTTGGAAGCTAAATGAGTCGGATTTCCATATCCCGCCGCAAGCAAATGAAATGATTTAGCTCCCGGTATACCCATATTTTGATATCCATCTTTTGAATATATATTTGCCAGTGTAGTTGTTCCTACACCCTTACTGGTAACCGGAGCAAGAGAACCCTCGGCTACTACCAATATTTTTTTATTATCCACTTTCGCACTCGGAATTCCTCCTAATTCATCTGCCATAAAAGGAATATTAAATTTTTGGCAGCCTGAACGCTTCATTTGCTCGGCAATCATTAACGGAAAAGATTCCTTTTGTCCTGATATATACAGTGCATTATCTCTAAAACCTGCAGTAAACGAATCTCCTAAGGCTATATATTTAGAAAAATTTGCATCTCCCGAACTAAATACCGTATGTATATCTTCATTAAAGTCATTATTGCATGAAAGGAAAAAAATAAACATTCCTAACCAAAGCATTAGTATATTCTTACTCATTTCTAATATTTTAAAAAGGATTCCAAGCTAATCCCAGCCCGAACATAAAGCTATGCATCTTGACATCTCCTTTGAAATTATAAAATTTATTTACTACTTTTCTTGAATTACCAACATAATACATCCCTGTCATATCAAGCATTAATTTATCTTTTAAGAATTTATAACCAATACCTCCTGTTATGGCATTATTATCTGTACTTGGCATTTCCGGACTCCAATAGTCTTTACTGATCGGTGAAGGATCGTAGTAGTATCCTAAACGAACATCCAACTTATCAGATACGGAATATTCTGAACCCACTCTAAATGTATGAGTGTTATGTAAATTTTTAGGCGATGTGGATATCGTTGGATCGTTGGGATCATTGCCTACCTTATTTTGATTGAAATCAATTGTCAAAGCTTTGTATTTATTCCATCCCGAAATATTCAAATCGGTGGAAATCGTCCATTGAGGCAAAAGCCTATAGGTTAATCCCAGTGTGATTTCAGAGGTTAGGGGTAACTTTGCATTAAATCGGTCATTTTCCGTAGGAAATGATTCACTTCCAACTAATGATTTTGGAAGGTAAAACCGGGCTTTTCCATGGACCGCATGAATATCGATATTGGAACGATAGGCTATACTGAGATCCAAATCTTTAATCGGTCTGATATACATACCAACATTATACCCATTACCGGTTGCATTTTTATCAACCAGCTTCATTCTTCCGTCTATTGATGATATAGCTTTTTGCAGATTAACGCTTCCTAATGCATATATATATCCGGCACCCACGCTAAACCAATCATTTAGACGATAGGCTACTGTTGGTTGAAAGAAATACGACCGAATAGTAATTTTAGTAATTAAATCTTTACCTTCCCAATTTTGTCCCCAATCGACGCTGCTTCCGAAAGGAGTAGTAAAGCTAAAAGCAACGGATAGTTTATCAGTGGCTTTATAGGCTATATTAAACAGAGAAGGCGTACTTACCGGATTATCTGTTTTTGTTTTATATAAAGTAGGCTTATTTTGAAAATCAGCATTTCCCATTATTATGAAAGTTCCCGCTGCAATGCTTAATTTTGAGGGTATAAATGATATACCTGCCGGATTGAAGAAAGCAACGCTTGCATCTCTGGCATGAGCACTGGTGTGTGCCATAGCCGCTTGTCTAGCTCCTTGAAGTGATACCCTAAACCCTCCTCCTTGCATTATAATAGATGTCATAATAAAGAACATGAATACTGTTTTTCTCATCATTATAAATGTCATAGTGTAGCAAAACTATAGGATTTTTAAGAAATTAATAAATTTCTATTTCTTTAATTTTTAATTTGATAATATACCTTAAGTTTTGGTGGTAGTTTTATATTAAGAATCTTTTGGTATCTAGTCTATTAAATAATTTTTGATTTTATTTAGATTAAATACAAATAATTCATATATTTGCTAGAGAATATTAAAAAAGGTGTTTAGTTATAAAATCATGCTTACCCATAAATCCCTTTCATTTTTAAAACCAGCACAACAAGCAAAAGTTATAGGATTTTCTGAAGAAGATATACCCACTAAGATTTTAGAAATGGGAATAGTTCCCGGTGTTTTTGTTAAATTAAAACGTCAAGCTCCTTGGAACGGTCCTCTTTTTATTGAATACGGTAAGGAGAAAAGCACGGTTATGCTGCGTAAGGAAGAAGCAGATTGTATATTGATAGAAATGCAATAGAAAAACAATGAGTATTAAAACTATTGCTCTCATAGGAAATCCAAATGCCGGAAAAACAACACTTTTTAATCAACTAAGCGGATTACATCAAAAAACCGGAAATTATCCGGGTATTACCGTTGAAAAAAAAGAAGGTAAGCTTACTTATAAAGATACTGACTATAGGCTAATTGACCTTCCCGGGGTATACAGTCTTTGTCCTTCTTCTGCTGATGAAGAGGTGGTATTATCAATTCTTGCCAATCCTGATAATCCTTACTATCCTGATATTATTATAGTAGTGGCCGATGTTCACAATATGAAAAGAAGTCTATTTCTGTATGAACAAATCAAAGATTTAAAAATTCCTACTATTTTAGTTATTAATCAAATTGACAATATTGAAAAAGAAGGAATTCTAATTCGAGACAAAAATTTAGCCGATTATTTTCCAACTCCTGTAGTATTAGTTAGTTCCAGAAAAGGTAAAGGTATTGATGAATTAAAAGAAATTATATATAATGGTTTTGTCAATGAATCGTTCGAAACTTTTCAATATCCTAAAGAATTTGAAAAACCGGTAAGAGAATTATCCAATAAATTTGAAATTGATGACTACCTCGCTTGGCTTTTCTTGGCTCAAACAAAAACGAACAACATCCCGAGTGCGTATCGTGAAAATGTATCGGAAATTATAAATAAGTATAAGTTGATTCCTAAAAGGCTTCAACTTAAAGAAACTATTTTAAGGCATCGCCAAATTGACGATCTTGTAGAAAAAGTGGTCTATAAAGATCCAAACTATCAGACTTTCACGAACAAATTCGATAAAATTGCAACGCATCATTTTTGGGGATATTTTTTATTTTTTTCAATCTTATTTTTAATTTTTCAAGCCTTATTTTTTTTGTCAGGCTATCCTCAAGATTGGATTGAAACTCTATTTGCCAATACTAGTGAACTTCTCGAAGCCTATTTACCGAACGGACCACTATCGGAGCTCATTACGCAAGGTATAATTCCCGGTATCAGTGGAGTTGCTGTATTTGTCCCTCAAATTGCAATTTTATTTTTCTTTCTGTTGATTATGGAAGAAAGCGGTTATATGGCTAGAGTTGTATTTTTGATGGATCGTTGGTTCCGACCTGTTGGACTGAACGGAAAAAGTGTTGTTCCTTTATTATCCGGTGCCGCTTGTGCTATTCCTGCAATAATGTCGGCACGAAATATTGAAAATACAAAGGAACGATTAATTACAATTTTGGTTACACCATTTATAACCTGCTCGGCTCGCCTACCTGTATACTCAATTATCATCGCTTTAGTTATCCCTAAAGGAAATGGAATCATTAATTTACAGGGTATTGTTATGATGATTATGTACTTATTGGGAGTCATAATGGTTTTTATAAGTGCATCCATTGCCAACAAATTAATAAAATCTAACTATAAAAGCTATCTTATTTTGGATATGCCGAATTATAAAGTTCCTTTTTGGAGAAATGTATTTTACGGTTTATTTGAAAAATCATTGAGCTTTATAGCTAATGCCGGTAAAATCATCGTTGCTGTAAGTGTCATACTTTGGGCATTAGGAAAATTTGGAAAGATAGACGAAAATGGTAAAACAAATTATCTGGCAGATGTTCCTTTAGAAAATTCTTATTTAGGAAATTTCGGAAAAATAATTGAACCGGTTTTTAAACCTTTAGGTTATGACTGGAAAATTGATATTGGTATTCTTTCTTCATTTGCAGCCAGAGAAGTTTTTGTCGGAACCATTGCTTCCATATACAGTTTGGAAGATGATGGCAGTGAAAATCTTAAATTAAAAGAATTAATGAGAAAGGATATTAACCACAATACGATGAAGCCTACATTTAATTTAGCGACAGGCATTTCCATTTTATTGTTCTATGCTTTTGCCATGCAATGCGTCAGTACCTTGGCTGTTGTTAGAAAAGAAACAAATTCGTGGAGATGGCCGACCATTCAATTATTTTTTATGACGGGCATAGCCTATTTAATAGCTTTACTTGCTTATCAGCTCTTAAAATAAATTTTAAATATTTTTTACGAACTTTCTTCAACTTAATCACTACATAAATTAATTAAATCCAAAATTTAGGATATTTTCTTTTTTTGCTCAGATTGTTGAATAGTAATGCAATAATCACCAACACGATTGCTCCTGATAAAACCGGATTAATTAAAAAGTTCCACTTTACTCCTCCGGTAATAATAATAAGCGGATCTGCTCCTGCCGGCGGATGAGTAGTCTTCGTTATTTGCATAACAAATATAGCTAATCCAACTCCCAGTGATAGGGAATACCATTCATTTTTTAGTACCATCGATACAATTAAACCCATAATTGAAGATAAAATATGTCCACCAATAATATTTCTAGGTTGAGACAGTGGACTTTCAGGTACACCAAATGCCAATACACAGGTTGCGCCGAAAGGTGCCATAATAAAAGGAATTGAGGTTGATTTTGTTAATAAGGCTATACACATAATTGCTAAACACCCTCCAATTCCCGATAAAATTGAAAAATTAAAATCAACTTTAAGAGGACTTCGTTCTCTACTTATAAATTTTGATAGATATTTTTTACTATTCATTTCATTAAATTTTTGACGTTATTTTTTGTTTTCTCTATAAGTTTCTGTGTTCTATAAACTTGACTATCGATCATACATGCTTCAAAAAACATATAAATAATGAAGGCGTCATTTTCCTCACCTATTATATCAATAAAAAAATTCTGCAGTTCTGTTTTATGTTTTTGTATCACACTTAAAATGCGAACATTATCCGGTTGTATTTCTGATAGCATGTTCAGAAAGCAACAACCACGAAAATTTTCTTTTTCATTCATTTGTTCTAAATAATCAAAAGCTGATAGTACTTTTTCTTTTGGGGTTGTTTTCTCTTCTGTAAAATGTTTTAATCCTTCAAACCAGGTTTTATGACGCACTTCTAAATATTCCAGAGCTAAATTTTCTTTTGATTTAAAATGTTGATAAAAACTGGCTTTTGCAACCTTGGCTTTTTCAATGATTTCATTGATTCCTGTAGCATTGTATCCTTGCTGATGAAATAATTTTGATGCTACGTATACTATTCTTTCTCTGGGGAGCTTATTTTTTAATTCCATTTAACAAAGATAAAATAAATTTTCAGATACAGACATACTTGTCTGTATATTTTTATTAAATACATTAATACCAACAAAGTTTACTCACGTTTATAAAATATATAAACCAGCATAATGATAACGCATGTAGTTACTCCGCTTTATTACTCTTATACAAAACAGATATGTAATTCAATAAATTAATTATAATTATTAATTCATCAAGCAATATCTATATACAAGCTCAAATATTTATATTAATTAGAAATTGTGCTATAATTCTACTATTAAAACAGCATTAATATGATTTATAATAAAAACCATTAGCATAAAATATTATATTTTGTAAATTAGCGCATATTTAATAATTTAAGATGATATTTAAAAAAATTAACTCTGTAAAAAATGCTCACAAGTCTCCTCTGCTCATTAAAGGATTATATGATTATTGTACTACTTTAAATCCTGATAATGAAATTATTTACAAAGATATTTCCAGATATAATTATCGAGAATTCAAAAAACGAGTTCAACGATATGCCAATATGTTAAGAAATCTTGGGATAGACGGAGGCGAAACCATTGCCGTAATGGATTATGACAGTCATCGATATCTCGAATCTTATTTTGCTATTCCTATGACCGGAAATGTTCTTCATATGATTAATTGGAGATTGTCTCCTGAGCAAATTCATTATACTATTAATCATGCTGAAGATTTAGTTATCATTGCTCACGCAGATTTTCTTCCTATTTTGGAAAAATTTGCAGGAGATATGCCCTCTTTAAAATATTTAATCATTTGTAAAGATGATGATACTATAATAACTTCTGAAAATTTAAGTATTACCGGAGAATACGAACAATTGATGGCTGAAGCTTCTGATTCATATGAATTCGAAGAGTTTGATGAAGATGCAGTTGCCACAACATTTTATACTACAGGTACAACGGGCAATCCTAAAGGCGTATATTTTACCCATAGACAATTGGTGCTTCATACCTACAATACGGCAGCCAGTTTTGGATTTTCCGGTTCAATTGCATGTCGTTTAAATTCCAATGATGTGTATTTACCGTTAACACCGATGTTTCATGTTCATGCATGGGGATTTCCTTATCTTGCAACCACCTTTTCATTAAAGCAAATATATCCCGGAAAATTTAATTTAACCGGATTTATTGATATTTTCACAAAAGAAAAACCAACTTTCTCTCATTGTGTACCTACTATTTTACAAATGATTTTAGAGAGCAATGAAACTAAAGATATTGATTTTAACGGATGGAAGGTTATTATTGGTGGAGCTTCTTTAACTAAAAAGTTAGCAAAGAATGCTCTGGAAAAAAATATTGATATTATGTCAGGATACGGGATGTCCGAAACTTGTCCAATTATAACATTAACTCACATAGATCCTAAATATAAAAATTTAGATATAGATGAACAATCTGAAATGAGAATCAGAACCGGAACGCCTGTTCTATTTACAACTGTAAAAATTATCAATGAACAAGGAAACCATGTACAAAATAATGATGTAGAACAAGGGGAAATCATTATTCGAGCGCCCTGGCTAACTCAAGGTTATTTTAAAGACGAAGAAAGAGGAAACGAATTATGGAGTGAACAATATTTACATACAGGAGACGTAGCTACCATAAATTCCAATAATTCTATAAATATTACAGATAGAATAAAAGATATTATCAAAAGTGGAGGTGAGTGGATTTCTTCTGTTCAATTAGAAAATATTATTACCGGACATGAATCTGTGGCTGAAACCGCCGTAATTGGAATTCCGGACGAAAAATGGAGTGAAAAGCCTTGTGCATTTATCGTTTTAAAACCGAATATGACGTTAACTCATGATGAATTAAAAGATTATTTAAAACAATATACGGAATCCGGAATATTGAGTAAATGGGCTATACCTCAAAATATAAAATTTGTTTCAGAAATCCCCAAAACCAGTGTGGGAAAATTAAATAAAAAACTAATCAGAAAACAATTTGTAGAAAATTTATAAGAGTTTAAAAATCATTTTTTTAAGTAAAATAAAAAGGTTAATAAATGGTAATTATTAACCTTTTTCATTTTTAGTCTTTAATGTTTAAATATCCTTACCAAACTCTTCTATTAAACATAAGTGTACCATAAGCATCTTTATTCATTATATTAAACTAAAATTAGGTTAAATATTTGTTTTACTGAGGTAAGTATTGTTATATTTGATACAAATCAATAGTTATCATGCAAAAAATAAAAGTACTTAATCCGGTTGTTGAAATGGACGGAGATGAAATGACAAGAATTATATGGAAGTTCATTAAGGACAAACTCATTCTCCCCTATTTAGATATAGATCTGAAATACTTTGATTTAGGTATTGAAAACAGAGATAAAACTAACGATCAAGTTACTATAGACTCTGCAGAAGCAACTAAAAAATATAATGTTGCCGTAAAATGTGCTACTATTACTCCTGATGAAGCTCGTGTTAAAGAATTTAACTTAAAAAAAATGTGGAAATCGCCTAATGGCACCATTCGTAATATTGTTGGAGGAACAGTTTTTAGAGAACCTATTATTATGAATAACGTTCCGAGATATGTGCAAGGATGGACGCAACCCATTGTAATTGGCCGTCATGCTTTTGGTGATCAATATAAAGCAACGGATGTGGTAACTAAAGGTCCCGGTAAATTAACCATGACTTTCACACCTGAAAACGGTGAGCCTCAAACTTGGGAAGTCTTTGATTTTAAAGATGACGGAGTTGCAATGTCCATGTATAACACCGATGAATCTATTGAAGGGTTTGCGCATTCTTCATTTCAAATGGCATTAACCAAAAAATGGCCTTTATATCTGTCCACTAAAAATACCATTTTAAAAGCTTATGACGGAAGATTTAAAGATATCTTTCAGAAAATATATGAAGATCATTATCAATCTAAATTTGAAGAACTGGGAATTACTTATGAACATCGTCTAATTGATGACATGGTAGCTTGTGCCATGAAATGGAACGGAGGCTTTGTATGGGCTTGTAAAAATTATGATGGTGACGTGCAGTCAGACACTGTTGCTCAAGGTTTTGGTTCTTTAGGCTTGATGACTTCTGTTTTGGTTACACCGGATGGCAAAACCGTTGAAGCAGAGGCGGCTCATGGTACTGTTACCCGACATTATAGATTATATCAAGAAGGTAAAGAAACTTCTACCAATCCCATAGCATCTATCTTTGCATGGACCAGAGGCTTAATGCATCGTGGTAAATTAGATCATACTCCGGATGTTGTCAATTTTGCAGAAACGCTGGAAAAGGTTTGTATTGAAACTGTTGAAGGAGGTAAAATGACCAAAGACCTTGCTTTATTAGTAAAAGGTAAACAAATGACCAGAGAAGATTATCTTAATACTGAAGATTTTCTAGATACTATTGACAAAGGGTTAAAAAATAAGTTAGTTAAATAATCAAGTATTTTTAATCTGTCACACAAATATAATTATCTTATTAAACAACTACTTGTGTGACTAAATATTAACATATTTTTCTAATATGAAGAATCTCATATTTTTTTGCTATGTATTCTTGATTATTTAGAAATAAAATTGTAATTTTGCAACTCAAATTTTTAGAGAAATGAAAAAAGACATTCATCCGGATAACTATAGATTAGTTGTTTTTAAAGATATGAGCAACGACGAGGTATTTTTATGTAAATCTACTGCAGAAACAAAAGATACAATTGAATATGAAGGAGTAGAATATCCTTTAGTTAAGATGGAGATTTCAAGTTCTTCTCACCCTTTTTATACAGGAAAAGTTAAATTGGTTGATACTGCAGGTAGAGTTGATAAATTCTTTAACAAATACAAAAATTATAAAAAGTAATATAGTAATACTATTATAAAAATTAAATATACCCATAGTAGTAATACCATGGGTATATTTTTTTATCTTTTTGGCATAAATATTGATGGAAAGAATAGTAATTTAGGTTTCTGCCTTATTAAAACAACATATTATGAATGCTAAAATTTTAATTTTATTAGTAACAATGACCTTTTCTTCTATATTTGGTTATTCTCAAGAAAAATATAAATATAGAGAAGAAATACAATCTACCAATGAAAAAGTACAGAAAGTGGAAGCTTTGATTCAACAAGAATTTGGCTCTGCTTCTTCACCCGGAATTTGGACTTCAAATAATCCTGATTATGGTCTTATGATCAGAACAAAAGGGAATACATTTACCATAAGTGCCTGGCAAATTTCTGATAATACAGATATAAAGGCAAGAATTGAAAAACTTATGTCCAAAGTAAAATCTGAACTGTAAAAAAATTTTATATACCAAACTTTAAAACTTCAGTAATGACTTACTGGAGTTTTTTTAACTTAAAATTTGACCAATGAAATTAGATATATTAGCCATAGGCGCCCATCCTGATGATGTTGAACTAGGGTGTGGAGGAACTCTGGCCAAAATGATTTCTGAAAATAAAAAAGTGGGAATATTAGATCTGACGGAAGGTGAATTAGGGACAAGGGGAACAGCGATTACCAGAAAAGCCGAAGCCGAAGAAGCCGGTAAAATACTTTCGATTGCTTATCGTGAAAACTTAAAATTCAGAGATGGTTTTTTTAAAAATGATGATACTCATCAAATCGAATTAATTAAAATAATAAGAAAATATAAACCGGATATTGTTTTAGCTAATGCGGTAAACGATAGACATCCAGATCATGGGAAAGCTGCTAAACTTGTTTATGATGCCTGTTTTCTCTCCGGACTATTAAAAATACAAACAAGTTATAATGGGGTTACACAAGATACTTGGAGACCTAAACATATATTCAATTATATTCAATGGAATGAAGAAAAACCGGATTTTATAATTGATATATCTCATTTTTTAGATAAAAAAATAGAAGCTTGTATGGCCTATAAAACACAGTTTTATGATCCGAATTCATTAGAACCCAATACACCTATTACTTCCATTAATTTTAAAAAAAGTATTATATACAGAGCAGAAAATTTGGGTAGGTTAATAGGATGTGATGCTGGCGAAGGCTTTACTTCTCAAAAATGGATTGGTCTGAAAGATTTTGAAAATTTTCTTTGATAATATGAAATCTATTCCTATATTTGCATTCCCAAAACGGTGGCCATAGCTCAGTTGGTTAGAGCGTCGGATTGTGGTTCCGAAGGTCGTGGGTTCGAGACCCATTGGCCACCCTAAAACCTAAAATTTGTTTATATGAATTTTAGGTTTTTTTTATATTTCTGACTTACATATTATTACAATTTCTATTTTGTTTTTAAATTTAATAAAGAATAAAGTTTTTATAAATTACTTCATTTCTATTATTCCAGAAAATATCTGAATTCATAAAATTTCAATATTTAATAAAATTATAAATAAATCAATATTCATAATGTTTATCTATCTTATAAATTTCATTGACACACTTTAGTTGAATAATTGTTTCGAAAATACTTTATTGATTAATAAAAAATATAAATATTATCTTTTATCTCTTATTTTAATTACTTTTAAATCCTTATATTAATTTTAATATTTTTATATTATAATTATAAATTAGTTCTGATATAACAGGGCTTTTTTTATTCATTAGAATATTTTTACTCACAAGATCATTTAATAAAAATTTAATTAAATCACAGTGTTCTTTTTATTCTCAAAATTTAAACGCCATTTTTTTATCTTTAAAAAATTAAATATTCATATGCTTCAATCTTTTTGGTTTATAATCAAACTTTTTAATTTTAGAAAGACCTTATTAATCAATTGTAAACTAATGTTGTCATAATTATAATTGAATTTAATTTATTTGGACAAAAGGTTTACAATTAAAAATAATCTTACACTATATATATTAAATTTTAATTCTCTTATCTTTCTCAAAAATTAATTATTATATATATTTTTTTTAAACTATAAAGTAATCAATATGATTAAATACTTTTACTATTTATATCATAAAATCAAATTAAACATTAAATATTAGATTTTTTTACCTAATAATACATAAATTAAATCATAAATTATATTATATCAATAATCACTTTTCTTTAATCTTTTCATTATTCCTTATAAACATAAAATATATTTTTTTAAAATTCATTATATCTAATAGTATGTTAGAAATATTATTAATATATAAAGTAAAAACATTAATTACATATCAAATCTTAATAATATAATTACTATTGATAAAAAGTTAATTTATGTTTATCAACATAAATATATTATATATTTATAGTATTTTGTTATAATATAAATAATTTTTATATATTTGAATTATGTTAACCAAAATATATATAAATGAAATGAAATAATTAAGATTTAATAAATTATATTTTAAGCATTTATACCTTTTTATTAAATAATAAGGTATTTTGATCCCTAATATTTTCATTATTTTATCTTGAATAAAATAGTAAGAATACTTGTTATACAATATAAACTCAACATTATTTTATTTACTAATTTAACCTAAACTCTGATTATGATAAATTTTAAACCGTTGCTCTTTATTACAGCTTTCATTATATTTAGTGTTTCTCAAGCACAAGATATTTCAGAAAGAACTGCTCAAAGAGTAGCTAACAATTTTTTAAAATTGAAAGCTAAAGATCCTTTAAAAAGATTATCGAAACAATTCAAATTAACAAACATTACATCAACTTTTGATAAAAAATATGATGGTTTTTATGTATTCAAAGTGGAGAATGGAAACGGATTCTGTATTGTATCCGCTGAAAGCGCAAATCATCCGATTTTAGCTTATTCTTTAAACTCATCCATACCAACAAATAAAAAGACTTCTCCAGAATTCTTAAATATTTTAAATAACTATCAGTATACCAATTCAAATCTTAGAAAAAACTCTTTAAAAAAATCTAATAGTAAAGATCAGGAACAAATAAAAAAAGAATGGGATGCTTTACTTTCCGATAATGAATTTCCAAATTATACACAATTATTAAAAAAGCCATCGGTTAATGCTATAATTCCGGATTCGATTGCTCCATTGATAAAAACCAACTGGGATCAAGCTCCTTTATATAACAAAAAAACTCCGATAACCTATGAAGGGCAACCCACATTTACGGGTTCTGCTGCAACAGCTTTAGGACAAATAATGAAATATTGGGATTATCCTGCTACAGGAAATGATTCTGTAACTTATCGAATTCCTTCCTCTTATTTTTATTATTTCTATAATTGGAAATGGAAAAAGTTAAGTGCTAATTTTCAAAAAACAAACTATCAATGGAGTAAGATGCCTAACTCGCTTTCAGGAAGTTCTACTGAAGAGGAGATCGATGCGGTGGCTACACTCTTGTCTCATACCGGAATTTCCGTTAATATGATGTATGGACCAATTGGATCAGGTGCTCATAGTGAAAAAGTTCCCAATGCTTTAAAAAAATATTTTAAATACAGCTCAAATATTGAATTAAAAAACAGATCCGATTTTAATTCAGATGAGGAATGGTTAAATATTATTAAAGATCAAATTTCACAAGGATTCCCTGTTTATTTTTCATCTATAGGCCCGGGTGCTGAACATGCATATATAGCTGACGGATATGATTCAAATAACTATGTACATCTTAATTTAGGATGGGCCGGAGAGGCTAACGGATATTATTATATTAATGATCTTCACGGTTATTCATCCAGCCAAATGATAGTAATAAATATCTATCCTTCAGATACTTATTGCGTTCCACCTTCAAGTCTTTCAACATCAAACATATCATCCAACAGTGCCACTCTTAATTGGAATAATGATATTAGATTTAAAAGTTATAAGATTGAATATAAATCGAGTGGTGATTCTAATTGGACTGTTGCTAATGATAAAGCTACAGGATCTTCTCTTGAATTAGTAAATTTAAAGGCAAATACAACATATACTGCAAGAGTAGCAGCCAATTGCGATGCTAATTATTCTAATACAAATAACTTTGCAGAAACAACTTTTCAAACTAGTATCTCTGAATCCCCTACTTCATCTGCTTGCGTTAATAATTACGAACCTAATAATTCATTTGCTGATGCTTATTTAATAAATTCTGATTCTACTTACTATGCAGGTATAGGATATCCTGGTGACGTTGATTACTACAAAATTGTTTTTACTACTAATTCAAATTTAATAGTAATAATGAATAAATTCAATAAGGATTATGATATAACATTATATAATCGTTATTTTAAAGAAATTGGGAAGAGTATTGCAGGTAGCGAGTCAAGAGAAAGAATTAAAATTGAAAATCTTTTACCCGGTACCTATTATTTAAAAGTATCTGGTTATAATGATGTATATGATGAGTCAGAATGTTATGAATTAACGTTCAATTCCGGACCTGCTGCTCCTACATGCAGTACTAATTATGAACCCAATGAATCTTTTGAAGAAGCTTATCCAATTGATGTTCTTACCACTTACTATGCGGCTATTGGATCTTCTAGAGACATGGACTATTATAAATTTACATTAAAAGAAACTTCTAATGTTAATATAAGTCTTCAAAATATTTATTTTGGTTATGAATTCAATTTATATGATTCATCTAAAAAATTTGTAGCTAAAGGAGTATTTGATGAACCCAATAACAAAGTAATTCATATTGAAGATCTCCCTTCAGGTACCTATTACATTGAAATAACAGGTAAATTAAATCCAATAGAATGTTACAGACTTTTAATTGATACTGATATATCCAGACATTCTTGTATTAATAATTATGAACCCAATGATTCATTTGAACATGCCATTCATATTAAAACTGATAATACATATTCAGCAGGAATAAGAATTCCTAATGATCTTGATTATTATAAATTTATTTTAGATAATAAATCTAACATCTCGGTTACTCTTCAAAATATAGCTGATAAATATGAATTGAAAGTTTATGATTCTTCTAAAAGAGAAATAGGAAGAAGTTATAATGAAGATCTAAGCGATGAAACTATTAATCTAGACAATTTAGATCCCGGAACTTATTATATATTGGTTGAAGGAATTGATAACGCATTTAATGCTACTCAATGTTATGACTTATTAGTAGAAACGATCGCAACAGATTCTCCATGTGTTAATAATTTTGAATCTAATGATTCGTTAGAAAAAGCAACTCCAATAAATCTAAATACCGTATACGAAGCCGGTATTGGTTCTCCAACAGATAAAGATTACTATAAATTTACAATCAGTGAAACATCAGACATAACGGTTTTACTTCAAAATTTACCTAAAAACTATGATTTAAAACTTCTTGATGAAGTAGGTGATGAAATTGACAGCAGTACAAATAAGGGTACAATAAATGAAAAAATTGTAGCTGAAAATTTACCTGCCGGTAATTATTATGTATACGTATATGGATATGAAGGTGCCTATGATACTACTTTTTGTTATAATTTAGAAGTTCAAACAGAAAGCAGTAATTCATTATGTAAGGGTAATTATGAGCCTAATAACACCTTTGATTCTGCTTATACAATAAGAAATATCTTGACCTATTCTTCTGATATAAGTTCTTCAACTGATGATGATTATTATAAAATATATATCGGTGAAAAATCTGATCTTTTGGTTGTTTTAGAAAATTTACCTAATGATTATGACCTTAAACTTTATGATAATTTAAAAAGAGAAATAGGAAGTAGTACTAACAGCGGAACTACCAAAGAAATTATTGATATTAAAAATTTAAATAAAGGCATTTATTATGTATATGTTTATGGTAAAAATGGCGCATATGAGCCGGGCAAATGTTACAATCTAAGTGTTAATTATGTCCCTGCCAAGAATTCAGTTGAATTTGACAATCCTGAGAATTCCGTTATCGTATATCCTAATCCTGTTCATGATGCTATAAATATAAAAGGTTTAAATATACTCGAAAAAGGAAAACTTATTACATTAACAATAGTTGACAGAAATGCGCGTGTTGTGAAAATTTTGCAATCTAAAGTTGACGATAATATACTTGTAAATGTTTCAGACCTCCCTCCGAATATTTATTTCTTACAAATTCAGGGGCAAAATTACAAATTCATTAAAAAATGAGTTTTTAATTTTAATTAAAAAAGAACCGAAAGATCAATCTTTCGGTTTTTTTATGCAAATCATATTCATAAATTAGATATGCAAAAAGAATAATTAATAGTAAACTTTATATTATCATTTTTACACATTATTTAATATAATTTAGTAAATTTGATATATAGTAACCTAAAAAACTTAAAAAGCTTATGTTTTATCTTAATAAATTTATTTTTTCCTAGTATGTAATTATTTTAATTTAAAAAAATTACATCAAAATCTTTTCACTCCATTCAACCATATATTCTATACCAAACAGTATACGGTTATTAGAATAATAAATTTATAGTAATTACAATTTTACTTCATTATTTAAACACTAAAAAACAATTCCGATGAGATTAAAATATTCTATTTTAATTATAGCTATATTTATATCTTACACATTTTATAGTCAAGATATTTCTGAAAAAACTGCCCGTATTGTAGCCAATAATTTTTTAAATCAAAGGATTCAGTTAAAAAATTCAAACCACAATAAATTAATTAATATTACCAATCGTTTTGATAAAAAATACGATGGTTTCTATATTTTTAAAAGCTTAAATGGTTTTATAATAATTTCTTCACAAAGTGAAAACCACCCAATTCTAGCTTATTCATTTGACACAACTCTTAACCCGGAAGGAAATCAATCGCCCGAATTTTTATACTTTCTTAGAGAATACCAATCAGCAAACGAATATTTAAGAAAAAGTAAAATAAAAAAAATCGGCGAGGATAAAGAAAGATCTTTAATAAAAGAAGAATGGGACGCTTTACTTTATAGAAAAGAAATGCCTTTATCTAAAATGAATCATAAATACAATGAAATTCCTTTAACAAAAGATCCTTTGATTACTACAAAGTGGAGTCAAAATACATTTTATAATAAGTTGGTACCCAAAACTTATGAAAACCAATCTTGTCTAACGGGTTGTGTGGCTACCACTATGGCCCAAATTATGAAATATTGGAATTACCCTGTCAAAGGTAAAAGCTCTAATACCTATAAGATTCAAAATACTTATTATGATTGGAAAGGTAAAACATTAACAGCTGATTTTGCTAACACTACCTATTTATGGAATAATATGCCTACTTCCCTTTCCCTTACTTCCACCACGCAACAAATCGATGCAGTTGCCACATTAATGCTTCACACCGGTATATCGGTTAATATGATTTACGGACCTAACAGTTCGGGAGCATTTAATAACTCAGTTTTAAAAGCATTGAAAAATTACTTTCAATACAGTTCGGATATAAAAATGGTTAATAAAGGAAATTATAGTAATCCCGAGTGGATAAAACTAATTAAGGATCAGCTAATAAAAAATTATCCTGTGTTTTATAAAGGAAGCAACAGGCAAGGAGCACATACCTTTATTGCTGATGGAATTGATAGTAACAACCTCATTCATTTTAATTTTGGTTGGGGCGGTTATGCAGATGGATACTTTCAATTATCTGAACCGGCAGGATATAAATCCAATCAAAGTGCAATAATAAATATACACCCTATTAATTATACTTGTTCTATACCTTCGGGTCTCACTACTTCGAATATATCTTCAACTGGTGTCGTATTAAAATGGAATAATATACCGGGAATTCTAAGTTATACTATTGAATATAAAACAAATAAAGAAGAAAATTGGAATACTAAAACCCTTGAATCAACCGACACCTTATACACCCTTACAGGATTAAAACCAAATACCTCATATAGTTGGAGAGTAAAAGCAAATTGCTATACTTCAAACAGTTCCAATTATGCTCAGTCTACATTCAATACCTTAATTTATCCAACTCCTACCCATCTGAGTGCTTACGATATTACTAGCAACAGCGCTATTTTAAAATGGGATGAAATGCCCGGGATTTCAAATTATACCGTTGAATATAAATCATCTTTAGAGTTAACCTGGACAACAGCTGCCATTGCAACTACAAATACATTTTTTCTTCTCTCAAAATTAAATGCAAATACCACTTATAATTGGAGAGTAAAAGCCAATTATTCTGCCTCTATCAGTTCCAATTTTGAAGAAAATTCATTCCGTACTTCTACTAATTGTGCAGCTAATTACGAACCTAATGATTCGTTTGAAACTGCATATCCTATAAACATCAATACTTTATATTCAGCTGCACTTGGCTCCAGTTATGATTTAGATTATTATAAATTTTCAATTTATAAAAAATCTACTATTGAAATTATTCTTAAAAACTTTTCTGAACATTATACTTTAGCTTTATATGATTCTTCAAAGAATTATATTACCCGTAGCACGAATACGGAGAATAATAAAGATCAATTTCAAATAAATTTAATTCCCGGAACATATTATATAATGGTTAAAGGATATAAAGATGCTTTTCTTGAAAATAAATGCTATGATTTAATCGTAAATCAAATTTTCAATGATAAAATTACTGATAACAATAACATAATCATATATCCTAATCCCGCTCATGAAACACTTAATATAAAAGGTGTTCCTTCAAATATTCAAAAATTTATAACATTAACTATATTTGATAATAGTGGAAAACTAGTTAAAAATGTACGACTTTTAATTGAAGACAAAATTTCTATAAATGTCTCTGATCTACAGCCCAATCTTTATATTATAAAAATTTTAGGAAAGAATTACAAATTCATAAAAAAATAAACTTAAGAATTACGTTAAAAAACCGAAAGACAAATCTTTCGGTTTTTTTTATATTCATTAAACTGATATTTTCAATCAACTCTTTTTTTATCAAAAAAATAAAGGGTCATACCGGCTCCTATGATTCCTAATCCAATAATACTTTCCCGAGGATGGTTGACAAAAGTAAAATACAAAATATAAAAGCTGAAAAGTAAAAAGATAACGGGCATTAGTAAAAAAATATTTCCTTTGAAAAGTACCCGATCTTTTTTCTTAATAAATAAAGAAGTACTCACGGCAGCCGTTGAAAGAAGTTGAAGTACAAATGCTGTGTAAATAAAAATTTCTTCAAATTTACCACTCAATATTATTAGTATACTGATAAGAGTATGAGCAACTACAGCCCATATAGGTATTCGGTTTTTATTTTCTTTACCTAAATAACTCCAAAGATGATTTTCTTTTGCTGTTGCCTGGGTTACTCTCGATCCAACCCACAAATAGCCACTAATTGTTGAAACTAATTGCAATGCAATCAAATAACTTATCCATTTTACTCCCCGAACGCCTAAAATATTGGTAAATGCGATATTGGCAATGTCTTCTTTTCCTTCCATTTGTTCGATTGAAGCATGTTTTAAAAAAACAAAATTTACCAACACATAACTTACTGTTACAAAAACAGTTCCTATTATCAACGCTTTGGGAAGATTAACTTTTGGCTTTTCAATTTCTTCAACAATATAAGAGGCAGAATTCCAACCGGTATAAGCGTAGGTAACAAACACTAACGAACTGGCAAAAGCCGGAACGATAATTTCATGAGTCCAAGAATTATCCCATAATAATGCATTAGTAGGAGACGGACTTATCGAAATTCCAATTAAAATCAGTACTACAATGAATGCTACCTTAAGAACGGCAAATATATTTTGAAAACGACTGCTTACCTTTAAGCTGAAACATTGAAATACAGCAATAATAATGATAATGAGAATAGCTGTACTTCTTTCATTTTCAAAACCCAAATATTTAGCCATAGCCAATGCTGCTAAAGCAATTGGCCCGGAGAAACCAACAATAAGCGATACCCAACTGGTGATGTATCCCATGATGGGATGATAAGTTCGAGAAAGATAAATATAATCTCCTCCCGATTGCTTAAAATGAGCTCCCAATTCCGCGTAGATAAAAGCACCTATTAAAGCCAGTATTCCCCCGATTGTCCATAAAAGAATAATGGTAAACGTATTGTGTAATTCCGGAACTTGATATCCTAAACTTGTAAACACTCCCGTTCCTACCATATTGGATATGACTATGGCAGTTGCTGTCTTCCAGCCTATTTTTTTCATATTTATATTAAATATATAAGTCTAAATTTAGAAATTCATAGAAAGCTTAGTAAACCAATTAGCTCCGGTTGTACCCATCTGTACCGGTGCATACTTGAAAACATTATAATAAGAATTTTCATAGATTTGCTTATCCGGAAATACATCAAAAATATTATTTCCGCCCATCGTTAATATTAAATCTTTTCGTATGGAATAACTGATACTAAAATCGGTTACTAATTTTGGATCATGATGTTGTACCGAACCGTATGGGTAACCATCTCTCGTAACTTTACCGAAATAGGTATTTCTTACTAATAAATTCCATTTCGAAACAGAGTAATTGAAGCCTAAAGTAGCCTTTGCTTTTGGACTTAAAGATTCAATTATATTGGTTTGATCGGGACCGAAATATTCATTTCTGTCTCCTTCAAAAACTTTCGGAAAATGATAATCAACAATTTCTGTTTCTGTATAGTTTCCTGATAAACTTATATCCAGATTTCCCCTTCCTAAACCAACTTTATACGTGGCCACTATATCAATACCTTTCGTTTCCGTATCCACAGCATTAGTAAAAAATCGTGCTCCTTCCACTCCATAAGATTCTACTTTTGCATTAACAAATTCACTCGTGAGTACAATACGATCTTTAACTTTGATATAGTAAGCATCAGCCGTTACATATATTTTTTTAGAAGGTTTAAATGTTAAACCGGCACTCGCATTTATAGATTTTTCTTCTTTAAGTTTATCAATACCTAAAGCTTTTGCCAAAGGACTGTCATTTCTAAATATACCTTTAGAAACAACTCCTGATCCCGACGATGAGATACTGGAAAAAGAATTATTGAAATATTGCTGTTGCAGAGAAGGGGCTCTGAATCCATTACTGAAAGCTCCCCTTACAGCAAATCCGTTTACATATTCATAACGCACCGCCAACTTTCCTATCCAAGAATTACCAAAATCGGAATAATGCTCATATCTTCCTGCCAAATCACCGGAAAATTTTCCTTTTTTAAATGCTACATCCGCATAACCGGAGGCATTATTTCTGTCCTCCTTTAACGCATTTTCAGGAGAAAATCCTATAAAACCTTGTGCTCCCCCCTCTCCCAGTATATCGGTGGGAAGAGTAGATGCTGTTGCCGGATTACCAAATTTATCGTAACGCATCCATGAGCCTTCTTCTCCGGCTTTTATTCTATACTGTTCGTATTTAAATTCTCCTCCGAAGGCAATAGAAAGAAGTGTATTTATTTTTTTAGAAATATCCAGATTGATAGTATTTTGCATAAACTCATGTCCCCCGGCTTTAAATTCCGTTGGAGAAAGTATACCCAACGAAGCATTGTTTGTATGCGTAGCCTTATAATTAAAGAGGTTTTCTCCAAAGGTATTACTTATATCTACCATCCAATTATTATGCATATATCTTATTCCCGTAGAGTTAGAAATATCATAAATAGTGGATTTTAATAAAGGTTGAAATCCTATCGGATAAAGTTCTTTAACTACATTAGTTTTTTCACTGGGAAGTCTTCGGAATTCAGCTCCTTCTCCTTGTCTTAAACTTGCTCCGCCGAATGAGTAGAACTCATACTTTTCGGATAATGGATAAATGGAATTTATAAAAAACTGTTGATTTTTAATTTGAGCATCTCCTGCCCTGAAACGGAAGTCTTTTTGGGTTAAACCCATTTCTGCCATAATTTTTTCATCGTTTATTCTGGCCTGATCGGGATCCGGTGCAAAATCATAGGCAAAGTTATCGCCAAACTTGTCCAGATTATTATCATATGAACGATTGGTTTTATTTCTTTGGCTGACTACAAAAGAAAGATTGATACTTCCTCCTTTATCTCCTAATTTAGCCCCGTAATTTCCGCTAAAATTGTAAGTTTCCCCGTCATTTCTATTGGTTAATCCATAGGTGATGGATGCCGAGCCGCCCTCATTCTTTTTTAAAATAATATTAATTACACCGGCAATGGCATCCGAACCGTATTGAGCTGCCGCTCCATCTCTTAGAACCTCTATTTTTTCTATTGCTGAAACGGGTATGGCACTTAAATCTGTACCCACAGATCCATTACCTACCGTATTTTGATAGTTGACTAATGAGGTAGTATGCCGTCTTTTTCCATTCACTAATACCAGAACCTGATCGGGACCCATACCTCTCAAGGTAGCCGGATCAATATGTTCCGTTCCATCAGAAGAAGATTGGCGAACTGAATTGAATGAAGGTACTAAATAATTTAATAAGTCGTTAACGGTTAATTGAGGAGATGCCTTATCTATTTTCCTGACATCTATTACATCTATGGCAACGGGAGAATTTACTTTTGTTCGTTCTGAACTTCTGCCACCGACTACAACAATCTCTTCAAGATCAAGGGAATCTACGGCTCGTTTTTCTTGAGCATCCACATAATTGGTAAATTCTAAAATTAAACTTACCATTAACAAAGAAACTTTTTTCATTATCTTTCTTACAGTTAGTAAATTATATTTATTAAAACTGTATCAAGAAAAACCGGAAAGGAAAAAAGAAATTATTCACAACTCAACACACTCACAATTCGCGAATCACTCATCTTTCCCCTCAGGGCTGGAATTAGCACCAAGCCTAAGCAGGCCGGTTGCCAAGGTTTCACAGGGCCAGTCCCTCCACCTTTCTTGATAAGTGATGTAAATATACCATAATTTTCATAATAAAATAATTTTATATTATATTATTTTACCTCTAAGATAAAGAAATAAATTTACTTTATCTTAAAAAATCTTACCAAGAAAATTATTCCTATTCCAAACAAGGAAATGAAAGTAAAAGATATTTGTAATGAAAATTTTTCAGCTAAAAAACCAATGCAAGGAGGACCTAGAAAAAAACCGATAAAACCAATGCTGGTAATAACTGTAAGCGCTTGTTCGGGCGAAGCTGTTTTTGAATTTCCCGCTAAGGTATATACTAAGGGTACGACTGCAGATATTCCCAGTCCAACAATAACGAACGAAAGAAGTGTAGTTAGTAATGTTGGAAATAGAACAGCACAGACCATACCTATAAAAATTAAAGATCCGCTGATAATCAACGTAATTTTTGAACCGAATTTTCGAACTACAAAATCAGAAATGAATCGTCCGCAAGCCATGGCTGCCATATAGGCAGTCAATCCATATCCGATATATTTTTTATCGGCTTTCACTATATTCCTCATATATTCATTGGACCAATCGGTCATCGTTCCTTCAGAAACCATAGCAAAAAAAGCTAGAAATCCTAAGACAATAAGATTTTTATCAACTCTGATAAATTTTGATTTTTTTGGTAATTCCATTGGTTCTTCTTTGGATTCATCCGGCAACAAGTATCTGAATAACCAAAGGGAAACCAGAATTCCTATGGAAGAATATAAAATAAAATGCTCAGAAGGTGGTATGTTTTTAGCAATCATTACTGCTCCTAACCAAGAAGCAAAAAAACCTCCAATGCTCCAAGTACCGTGCATGGAGCCTATTATTTGGCCTTTATAGGATTTTGACACATTAACAGCTTGTGTATTTATAGCTATATTGGTTAAATTACCTATGGCCCCGTAGGCTATTAAATTGAGTTTCAATTGCCACAATTTTCCACAAAATCCAATTCCGATTAAAAATATAAAGTAAAGAATGATAAATGTAAGGGTTGATTTTTTGCTTCCCAGCTTTTTTATTAAATTACCCGCAAAAGGTAACGTAATAAGTGTTCCGATGGATAAAAATAGTAAAACCAATCCCCAATTGGAATCGGAAACATTCATCGATAATTTAATCGTTGGAATTCGTGAAGCCCAAGTCGCGGAACTGCCTCCAAAGAAAAAAAATAAAAGGGTTACGGCCATTCTGGGCAAATGCTTTTTGTATATCATTGTTAATTCTCTCGGATTTTTTATGGATTGTATCTATTTATTAACTACTCCGGTATTTATAAAATAAAAAAAACCTGCTTGATACAATCAAACAGGCTGTTCATTAATTAAAACTTTATTCATTAGTCGGAGATTCTTTTTCAACCTCCAGTATTTTAATTTCCGTACTGTCTTTTTCTTTATTTAATCCAATATAGAGATGGTCTCCGTCATGTATCGATGAATTAATAATTTCTTCAGCGATCACATCTTCCACATATTTCTGGATCGCTCTTTTAAGCTGACGTGCACCGAAATTTTTGTCCCATCCTTTTTCAATGATGAATTCTTTAGCTTCCGGAGATAATTCTACTTCATATCCAATTTTAGCAATCCTATCGTACACATTTTTCAATTCTAAATCTATAATTTTAGATATATCTTCCTTTTCCAAATTATTAAAGATGATAACATCATCGATCCTATTTAGGAATTCAGGAGCAAATGTTCTCTTTAAAGCGTTTTCTAAAGTAGATTTTGCTCTTATATCGGAAGATGATTTTTTGGCAGAAGTTCCAAATCCAACACCGTCACCGAATTCTTTGAGTTCACGAGTTCCGATATTGGAAGTTAAAATGATTATTGTATTTCTAAAATCTATTTTTCTTCCCAAACTATCCGTAACATGTCCGTCATCTAAAATTTGCAAAAGGATATTAAATACATCCGGATGTGCTTTTTCAATTTCATCTAAGAGGATTACAGCATATGGTTTTCTTCTTACGGATTCTGTCAATTGACCTCCTTCTTCATATCCTACATATCCCGGAGGAGCTCCTACTAATCTAGATACGGCAAATTTTTCCATATATTCACTCATATCTATTCTAATGAGAGCATCATCTGAATCAAATAATTCTCTGGCAATAACTTTTGCTAATTGAGTTTTTCCAACTCCGGTTGCTCCTAAGAATATAAATGTACCTATAGGCCTGTTAGGATCTTTTAACCCGGCACGGTTTCTCTGAATGGCTTTTACTACTTTGTTGACCGCTTCGTCCTGACCGATTATTTTTCCTTTCATCAGATCTTTCATTTGAGCAAGTTTTTTAAGCTCTCCTTCTGCAACTCTTTGTACGGGTACACCGCTCATCATTGAAACTACCTCTGCAACATTATCTTCAGTAACAATCTCCCGATGTTCTCTTGAAGATTTTTCCCATTCTCTTTGTGCATTCGCTAATTTTGTTTCAATCTCTTTTTCGGTATCTCTTAATTTTGCAGCTTCTTCATACTTTTGGCTTTTAATTACCTTAGTCTTTTCAGCTCTGATTTTTTCTAATTCTTTCTCATAATTAACTATTTCCTTTGGAACTTTGATATTTTTAATATGGACTCTTGATCCCGCTTCATCGAGCGCATCAATCGCTTTGTCCGGTAAATATCGGTCGGTAATATATCTTGTAGTAAGATTTACACAAGCTTTAATTGCCTCCTCGGTATAAGTTACATTATGATGTTCTTCGTATTTATCTTTAATTTGATTTAATATGATAATGGTTTCTTCCGGAGAAGTTTGTTCTACCATTACTTTTTGAAATCGTCTTTCTAAGGCGCCATCTTTTTCAATATATTGCCTATATTCATCCAAAGTAGTCGCTCCGATGCATTGTATCTCTCCTCTTGCTAATGCCGGTTTGAACATATTGGAAGCATCTAAAGAGCCTGTGGCTCCTCCGGCTCCTACTATGGTATGGATTTCATCAATAAAGAGAATAATATCCGAGTTTTTCTCAAGCTCATTCATGATGGCTTTCATTCTTTCTTCAAATTGTCCTCTATATTTAGTACCTGCAACCAGTCCGGCTACATCTAAGGTAACTACTCGTTTGTTGTATAAAACACGAGAGACCTTTTTTTGAACAATTCGTAAAGCGAGGCCTTCTGCAATGGCTGATTTACCGACTCCGGGCTCTCCTATTAACAAAGGATTATTCTTTTTTCTTCTGCTTAATATCTGAGATACTCTTTCAATTTCTTTTTCCCTTCCTACCACCGGATCTAAACGACCTTCGAGTGCAGCGGTGGTTAAATCTCTACCGAAATTATCTAATACCGGTGTTCTGCTTTTCGAAGGGTTGGATCTGCTTCCTTTAGGTGCTTCGTATTGATTTCCTTCACTAATGCCTTCTTCTTCAGAAAATTCATTGGTGGGTTGTTCCGTAAAATCTTCTTGAAACTGAAATCTATATTCTTCTTTAAGGATATTAGCATCGATATTATACTTTTTGAAAAGCTGAGTTACCGGATCGCTTTCTATCCTTAAGATACATATCAATAAATGTATGGTTTCTATTTCCGGGCTTCTAAAAAGCTTAGCTTCTAAAAAGCTTGTTTTTAAAGCTCTTTCGGCAGCTTTAGTAAACGGGATGCGATTCCTGTCTACTTTTATACTTATTTCAGGTTTATTAAGATTTTCTATTTTTCTCCTTAAGTCACCTAAATCAACATTTAAACTTTGAAGTATGGTAATAGCTTTGCTGTTACCTTCACGTAAGATACCCAGTACAAGATGTTCCGTCCCTATATGGTCATTACCTAATCGTAATACTTCTTCATTGCTGAAGCTTATTACATCTTTGACTTGTTGTGAAAAATTTTCGTCCATGTATGACTTACTGTTCTATATATTAATATTTTACGATTTGAATCTTGCATTTATCATGCCACTTTACTTATCGGTTATTTTGTCATATTCCTTGATAAAGTAAAATATTTTTTTCTGATAAATGTACTCTATTATTTTAAAATATCATATTATGTCGGAACTATTTCTCGGGTACGTATATTATTTCTCCATTTTCAAGTTCATAAGCTATCCCTACTTTTTTCCCTTTTTTACCTGTGGATTTCTCTTGGGACGGGGTATACTTGTTTATTTTATTTCCTTCTTTGGTTATTATTTCCATATCTTCTTTTCCGGGATTTTTAACAACGGTAAAATCTTCATTGGAAAATACTTCACCCATATTTAAATTCATAACCATGGCAACCATAAGAGCAACGGCAAAAACCATAGCTACATCAAATAGGTTTACGATGACACTAAGCGGATCGGTATCTTCTTCTTTTAGAAATCTGTTAATTCTTCTTCGCCTTTTCATTCTTAATTTACATTACCCGTTACTACTCTTGCTACATAATCTAAATTGTTAACTTCTTTTGCATACCATCGTTGTTTAACTTGTAAAGTTACTAATCCGATTGCGCTTACTACCAATCCCACCACAGTTGTTGCAAAAACTACTTGCATGTTATACGCCATACCGGAAATATCCCCCGAAGACAGTCCAACCAGTGCCGGACTCATGGCTATCAGAGTACCGATTAAACCTAAGACAGGTCCGAGTTTTGCAAGCATTTTTGATAAGGAAAGGTCTTTATCTACTTCATTTTCAAAATTGGAAATGGTATAATCGGCATAGGCTTCATGGGTGGTATTTTCCAATAATGTCCTTAAATATTTTATATATAAGGAATTGTTTTTTGAAGGCAAGGATGCTTGTAAATCTTTTAATTTTTCTTGAGTAAGGTTTTCAATAACCGGATTTATCTTTTTATCGTTATTCCTTTTAACGATAAATTGATTGTAAAAGCTTCCTAAAAGAAGCAATGAACGAGCGAATAATATTAGTAAGATGATGATATCGGGAATTAATAAACTATTCGCTACCCAAAATAATACTTTTGATATAATTTCCATATTTATTAGTTATTTTAATTTTTTCTTTTAGTGTTTAACAATTTTTCCATTTAGTTAACCTCCATTTAATTTTATTTCCTAAAAATCCTATTAGAAAAAAGAAAATGAATAGTCCCATCGATAAAAGTATATAGTTAACATTTATGGTTTCTTCTGATGTTTTATATATTATTTTTCCATCAACGGTGGTTATGAGTCCTAGTATACAAATGATTAAACTCATCATAAAATGTATTTCAAGTCTTAAATCAAATTCCGGAATCAGTTTTTTAAGAGCTATGACAGCTAAAACCATACATAAAATAACGATTGATGCATAAAGGATTGCCATGGTTAAAAAGTGGAAACCTGTAAAGGTAAATGCGGCTTGAGTCAATCCATAAAATAAAACTAAAAAAGGTAATATTCCCGGATAATATTTTAATATTAATCGAACTATCTTATGTTTTTTACTTCCAAAATGTCCCATTAATGCTGCAAAACAGAAAGCAAAACATACCGCAGATTCTACCGTAACTACTACGGACATGTTTTGCATCATCACATGATCAGCTAAAAAATCTTCTATCTGTGTTTTAGATTGCTTAATGGCTACGGGATAAATTAAAAGTATATAGAAAGTGTATATTAGCATCATTAAGGCTATTTGCCCTTTTTTCCAAAAACTTAGCTTAATAATACTATTTACTAGGATTAGAGCCATTAATAAATGTATGATGAGTTCCATAAAGTACTATTCTTTTATCTTAGCTGTTTTTTCTTCTTTTCCGTATATACAGTAGTAGTGAAAGGGCAACAATGCTTATAACAGTAACTATAATTACTCCGTTGACTGCTGTTTTTTCTGATTTATTAACTCCTTTGGAAACTTCTTCTTTTTTCAAAACCATCCCCTCTTTAGCATCTGATGACGATTCTCCTATTCTCATTTTAGTTACTTGTTGTTTATATTCTGTAGATTGCTGAGGGGTAACTTGGTTTGAAATATAATCTTGGAGTTTTTTATTATTTCCGGAAAATCCTGCTCCTGAATGTCCAAATTCTTTCACAACTTGTGTATGTACGAGAGCCGTTTGTTTTATTTGTTCTTCAGTGGCTTTCCACATCCCTTTTCTTGAAGTTTCAAGCATGATTGCTGTAATTTCTTCTAAGGCTGCCGGACTCACTTTTTTGAAAAATTCTTTGGTTCCTAAATTGGTTTTATCAGTTACATAGGTATCATATATCTGATCCCACATTTCATTATCGATCACATCGGGCTTCATTACATTCCAACCGTAGGTATTGGTTATAACCTCTGTTATATCGGCCGCGCTGGATGCTCCCCCTTTCATCTTCTCTTTAATATAGGCCGGATTGAAGATGGTGGTACGAGCTTCAACACCTATAGCTTCTTTCAATTCCTGTATTTTGAAATTAGTATGATTTCTGTAGTCTGCAAAATAGGCATCGGGATCTTTGCCTGTAACATTGCGAATGGCTAAATTCATTCCTCCCATAAACTCGTATACATGATCTAGACTTAAAGCTCCCCAAGTATTGCTTTGTCTTGGATGAACAACCATATCTGTATTTTTTAGTACAGCTTTTAGCAATCCCTTGTGAAAATCACCCCAATTTTTATCACTGCCGTATATTGCTCCCATATTATTGATATAGGTTTCGGCTATTTCTTTTTCATCTTCCCATTTATCTCCGCTGGTTACCATTTCTTGAATTCCTGTTCCATACATTCCGTTAACTCCTCCGAATATTCGTTGTGTTGAAATCTGACGGGCTTCTTGAGGAGGTACTCCTTCATCGACTAAACTTTTTTCTATATCCAGAGTGCTTTGAGCTACTAAATTTTCATAGTTGGAATCTTTTGCAGATGCGGCCATTTCCACTGCTCTTGATAGTAATGCCAAACGGGAGGCTGCCAGATCTCTAAACTGTCCTGAAGTTTGCACCACCACGTCAATTCTCGGTCTTCCTAAATCTTTGGATTCAATTAGTTGTAAATCGGATACTCTTCCGAAGGCATCACGAACCGGTTCAACTCCCAGCATATATAAAACTTGCGCTATGGTTGTTCCTTCGCTTTCAATGAATTCACTGCTCCAAAAGGTATAATTAACTTTTTTAGGATACGCTCCATGCTTTGCTTTATATTGTGCCAAAGTTGCATTAACAAGTTCCTTTCCTCTGTCCCATGCTATTTCGGTAGGGGTGGATTCTGCATTAATGGAATACATATTTCTACCTGTAGGAACTCCGTTCGGATTCGCCACAGCATCTCCTCCTGAAGAAGGCTCAATATAGCCTCCGGATAGTGCATTGACTAATGCTTTAAATTCCAATTCCGGACTTTCTTCTAAACTTTTTTCGTATTTTTTTATGTTGGTGATAGTTCTTTCAATTTCAACAATAGCTCTCGCTCTTGATTTTTGCTCTTTGGTATAAGTTATCTTTTTACCTGCCATTCCATGCATAGGCTTTTTCTCTGATTCCTTTGGAGCTGTATGTGCAACTTGTTGCGAAGAGGTATTTTTGGAATGACCTGGAGAATTTTCCATTTTAGAAGGTTTACCTGCGGTACTTTTAGTACTTTTTTTAAACGTTCTTTTTGGAGGGGAAATAATCATTTTAGATTGTTCCAATTCTTTTTCATCAATTCCGGCAATGCTGCAAATAAATGCAGTACTCGCTTCTTTTCCTGATAAGATTTGATTAACTATATTTCTGGCTACGTCTAAATATCTTTGTTTAAAATATACTTTATTTTTGAGTTGTTTTTCGGTTACTTTTCCTCTTTGTTTATCCAAGGCGGCCAGACTATAAGCAATTGGATCTGTACTCATTGCCTGAACGGTTGATATGATTTTATCTTTAGTATAAGGTATACCGGAAGTATAAAGATGCCCGGACATTTTTTCATTGGAAATTTCTTCGGCAAAATTTTCTATTCTTTCTATCTCCTCTAAATTATAGGGTTTGGTTGCTATACTATCTAAACGTAAATCTCTGTGCAATCCCATTTTTACCGCTATTTTCTTTACTTCAAGGGATGCTAACGGCTGATTGGATTCTTCGGATTTATAGTAATATTGTATCTTATCTTGCAATTCTTTAAATTGAGAACGGGTTTGGCTCTCCATAAATGCAGGAGTTAAATAAGATAGTAAGGTGGCATAGGAACGTCTTTTAGCCATCATACTTTCTCCGATATTTCCAATGGTATAATAATAAAAATGTGGCAAGGTTCCGACTAGTCTATCCGGCCAATCTTCATTACTCAGAGCAATTTGTTTTTGAGGGGTAAACTCAAGACTTCCGTGTGTCCCAAAATGAATCAACGCATCGGCTTGGAATCCGTACTGTACCCAAAGATAGGACCCAATATAGGTATGAGGAGGAGCTGTTTTTGCTCCATGGATAATGGCAAAGGTATCATCTCCCAATCCTGCCATAGGTTGAGGTAATAGTACAATATTTCCGAATTGAACTCGTGAAATCGCTAAATACGATTTTTCACCTATATTTTTACTCATGTAATTACCCGGAGCTTCTCCGTAAACGGCTGTAACTTCGGCATATTTTTCGGGGGTAAGTGTTTTTTTTGCCCAGTTTTCATACGTTGTTTTATCAATCAATTCGGGATTGCCATTTTTCAAGTATTCATCAAAAGCTCCTTGGGCGTAGGTACTCATTACAGAACCTTGGGTCATCAGGATTTTTTCAAAATCTTGTACATTTTCGGGTAAATTATCTACTTTATATCCTTCTTTTTTTAATCGTTTTAAAAAATTATAAAGTGAAGGAACGGTTTCCAATCCCTGTGCGGTTAAGGATTCTTTACCGGGTCCTTTATAATAGTAGACAGCTATTTTTTTATCTTCATTTTTTTTATGTTTTAACTCTACAAAATTGTGAATGATTTGAACAAAATTTTGGAGTCTTTCGGGCACTGTTTTAAATAAATAAAGATTATTATCTGTTAATTCTTGGGTATTTAAAACGTATGGATATATAGATCCGTCCAATTCAGGCATAACTACACTTTGTGAGAGGAAACCTCCCATCATTCCCATGGGATCTTTAAGCCATTCTTCTTTAGTTTTTAATATGGTAAGTGGCGTAAATACGGGAATATTTCTTTGTTTTAACCAGTTTACTGCTTCTTCTGCTTTTCCTAACGCTAGTCTTCCGTGAGCGAAATGAATTACTGCATCCGGTTGAATTTCCTTTAAAAATTCCAATCTCTCAAATGTGGAGGATATGGGATATACGTTAAATCCTTTCTTTTGTAAAGAAACGAGTAAGCTGTCTAAGTTATCTCTATTTCCACTATACGGATCATTTAATCCACCCAAAATGACCACTTTAGGCGCGCCCTCTATATAAAAATAATTTTTCTTTAAGTAATTTTCATATTCACTAACATTTTTAAATGCCAAGTCTTCATCTAAATGATACAATACATCTTCTGCAGTCTCAACTATAGGGCTTGGTTCCGTAACAAAAAATATCTTTTTATCTATATTTTTACGTATATATCTGGCAAGGCTTTGATAATTTTTTTTGTTTCCACTATCCATAAATGCTTCTACCGCTTTCATCCGTGTGCTGTCTAAATTGCACAGATTGTTTTCGGGATTAGTTGCGCGGTATATATAAAAGGGTTTACCGTCTTGCATAATTTTTTTTAGCTGCTCCCTTTCTTCCGCAGATGCTTTCATTCCCATACCGAATCCTAAAATAAAGTCGTACTTTTTTAATTTAGATAAATCTTCTAAAGAGACTTCTTCGTATTGAATGAAGGGGTCTTTATTGGATTGAATAAGACTGGTGGTTTGAAATTTTTGAAAGTTTACTAAAGCTACTTTTGTTGGTGAGGCAGTTTTATTCCAAATGATCCAACTTGCCATTAGTAATACAAATAGACACACAATTATACTCAATAAGAGCTTCTTTTTTTTCATTTTCATAATATTTATGTAAGCCTGATTTTTTCTTTGATAAACGTTTATTTGACAATGATTTTTTTAGTCGCTTTATGATCTCCTACTTTGAATACGAGAATGTAAATTCCGGGTGTTAAGGCAGATAAATTCAATTCTTTTGAATAAAAACCGGCTTGTCCCAAGATTTTATCTTCGTACATTTTCTTACCACTTAAGCTATATATGGATAATTCTGCTTTATTTGCATTGGAATTTTTAATATCATATAGTAAGGTAGCCGTTTTATTTACTATTGGATTAGGATAAACCGTAAAGGAAGAATGATCTGTCAATTCTTCTATTCCTAAATTATTTATTTTTTTATACGTGAAATTGATAGTTCCTGTAGCTGCTCCTCCAAAATCAGTAAACCATAATTCATATAAGCTCGTTGTTTGATCTTTTTCTGTTTTAACGTAATATTTATTTTTTGGAATTACGTATGAATAACCGGATAATTCCTTCCATCGGTCTCCTATGGTATTAATCTCTTTTTTAAAATTTTCATTTTGAAGTTCAGTTTGGTCGCCTTCTAGTTTTTTAGCAACGGCAACGTGAGTATTTTGTAATGCTCCTGTTACAGAAACATAATCTATGTTTTTATAGAACGAAGTATATTTTGTAAAAAGCAAATCCCAATCTACATCCAAGGGAATTGTATCTACCAATTTATTATTTTTCAATGAATAATAGTTAAACATTTTTCCTTCACCTGTGGAATTTAAGATAGTAAAGGATCGATCTGAACTCCATGATGTTCCTTCCCAAATGGCATATTTACATGTATATCCTTTAAAATAATCTTCAATCATAAATTTGATAAGAGTTCCATCGTCATATTCTAATACAAATATGATAGAACCCACTACATGATGGGTGGGCATAAAATATTCTCCCCATCCGTAGGTTGCCGAACCGTTATCGAACGCTCCTTTTTCCCATTTAACCTCGCTATTATATAATTTTTTCCATTGTTGTTTCTTAGATACATCAATAGTACTCCAATCTGAAGCTGCATTTGCTGCTTCATAAACTTTAATGCGTGCATCATTCACGCGTGTAGCAAAACTTCTGGCATCTTTTCTTAGAAAAGCTAAGTCCCAATCTGTTGTGGGCAGGGTAATTTGATTATTAGAACCCAATTGAAAATATACTTGTTGGGTATAAGAAGAGCCTAAGGAAAGAGCGATATTTTTTTCTTGAGCATGTACGGTAACTTGTACCATAAACCATACTATAAGCAGTATAGTCCTTTTCATAATCAATAGATTTAAGTTTTTATTCTATTTTTATTTAGGGCAAATATAATTATTATTTAGATTTATTCTCAATAATATTTAGATTTATTCTAAATTATTTTTACTTTTGCTAAAAAAACTATGAAAAAGAATAGCTCCAATAAGTTCTTTTTATTATATATATCTCTGATTTTAAGTAATTTATCTTATTCTCAAGAGACTAATGACAAAAAAAATAAAGTAAAGGATATTGATGAAATTGTGGTAACAGGTCAATATCATCAACAAAGTGTTGATAAATCCATATATCAAGTTGAGGTCATATCCCAAGAAGATATTAAAAACAGAGCAGCATCCAATATATCGGACATTTTAAGTTATTATCTTAATTTTAATACTCTACCCAACAGTAAAAACGGGGATTCTGAAGCTTCTCTTTTCGGTTTGGATGGTCAATATTTCAAAGTATTGATAGATAATATTCCTATGGTGAGTGATTATGGAATGGGCTCCAATGTTGATTTAACCAAAATTAATTTAGATAATGTGGAACGGATCGAGATTGTGAGAGGGAGTATGGGTACGGATTACGGTTCTAATTCACTGACTGGAATTGTCAATATCATAACCCGTAAAAAAATCAATTCCCAATGGAAAGTTTCCGGTTATGTACAAGAGGAAACGGTAGGTAAAGAGTATGATTGGAAAGAACAGGGCAGACATATTCAATCGTTAGATATTTCTCATTCTTTATCAGATAAATGGTTTTTATCGTTAGGAGCAAATCGTAATGATTTTAAAGGTTTTTTCGGAAACAAAAAGGGTAAGAGATATTATGAAAATGATGGTAATAGAGGATATGAATGGCTTCCTAAGGAACAATGGAACTCTAATGCTCTTATTCATTATAAAACTACTGATTTTAATGCTTTTTATAATTTACAATTCTTAAATGAGTTGACTAATTATTATAATCCTATCGTTGATTACAGAGCATTGTCTGAAGGTGGTCTTTTTACTTATGCTTCTAAGGATCGAAATTTTAAAACAGATCGTTGGCTTCATCATCTTTTTTTAAGTGCCAAACTTTTCAATTATCTAACTTATAACGGAGATTTTTCTTATCAAAAACAAAGTAGAAAAAGCAGGGATTATACGTACGACATTGGTATGAGAGAGGTTTTTGGAAAGAAAGATGCTTATAAAAAATATGCCGGAACTGATGCCTGGTACACTCGCGGAACTTTTAGTTCTCCTTCCCTTAGTAAAATATTATCTTATCAAATTGGCTATGAATTTAATTTTATTGAAGGATTAAGGTCTTCGAATTCCAGTTCGATTGGTGGAATGAACACTTCCGGCTTTCAAGAAGATTTGAAAAAACATTTAGACAATTATGATTTGTTTGGATCTGCTGAAATCAAAGCGAACCCGGATCTATATTTAAAACCCGGATTCCGAGCGAGTTTTAATACAAAATTTGATAATCAGTATTCTTATTCACTGGCTATGAAATATCAACTATCTCCTAATTCTAATTTTCGTACGGAAGTTACTTCTACCAATCGAACTCCAAATTTTGACGAATTGTATACGTATTTTGTCGATACTAATCATAATGTACAGGGAAATGAAAATTTAGTTCCCGAAAAAGGGTATTCCAGTTCCATTTATTGGAATCAGAAATTTAAATCTAAAGATAATTTTAAAGGTGATATCACGCTAAGTACGTTGTATATTAATTTAAAAGACAAAATTGAACTTGCAACGGTTAATATGCAACCGTTAGAATATAAATATTTGAATGTGGATAAGTTCAAAACATGGGGAGTACAACTCAATTCAAATATGAGAATTCAAAATTTTCATTTTAACCTGAATGCTTCTTATTTTGGAGTTTCTCGAACGTTAGAAGACAATATCAACGGCATTCCTATTACAACTCCTGATAATGATTATTTGTATACCTTCCAACTAAACTCCAATGTTAACTATACAATTAAGAAATGGGATACTACTTTTTCTCTTTTTTATAAATATAACGGAAAAGAATCTTCTTATGTATTAGATTCTAAAACTGATTCTTATTACTTGGGAAAACAAGATGATTTTAATTTATTAGATTTTTCGGTTAGGAAATCATTATTTAACAAATTTATTGAACTTACGGCAGGGGTAAGAAATATTTTTGATATTAAGAAAGTAAATACTACTGCTGCACAAGCTGGAGCTCACGACGGACCTGTAAAAAGTATCAATTTATTTTATGGTAGATCATACTTCGCTAAACTTGGTTTTAATTTTAATATATAAATGATGAAAAAATATTTTTTACCTATACTCATTTCTCTTGTTGTTCTTTTAAATTGTAAAGAAGATGATAGTCCTATCGTGGTTCCTCAACCGGGAGCTACTTTAGATGTTCCCGTTGGAGGACCTACCGAACCTAATCAAGTTTGGGTTGATCTGGATCAAAACCGAATGAATGTAAATCAGAGGGATTCTTGGGATTTTGGATTTTATGGTGGGGATAAATTCCGTGTTATTTTAAATAATTCCACATTAATGGCTGCAGGTAAATTGAATTCTACTTCGATAGATGAAGTGAGAGAATCCGATATCGCTTCTATGAAATCGGTAGTAACGGTAGGTAATTTTCAAGCGGATAATGTGCAGTATGTTGATGATATTATGGGAAATTATTTGGAGCGCACAGCCATTGAAGAAATAAGTGAAAAAGATGAAGAAAACCATGTGTATCTTGTTAATATGGGATATTCTGTGTTTAGCGGTAATACGAATGATTTAACGGTTGTAGGAGAACACAGGGGATGGAAAAAAATTAGGGTTCTTCGTAATGATTCTAATAGTTATAAAATTCAATATGCAAATATAAATGATACAACGCATCATGAAATGATAGTTAAAAAAGATAAAGAGTATCATTTTTCTTATTTAAGCTTATCCGCTGGCATCGTCAAAGTTCAGCCTGCCAAAAACTTGTGGGATCTATGCTTTACAGTTTTCATCAATGAAAATAAAGGACATGGTACGTATACTTTTTCTGATTTTGTAACCATAAATACGATGAATAACACCGGAGCCTATCAAGCAAATATATCTGATGTGGGAAGTTACGAAGATTTTACTAAGGAAAAAGTAGATTATACAAAATTTGTTTATAACGATCACAGAGTTATTGGCTCCAGTTGGAGAACAACGTATGGAGGGGCTAAGGTATTTACGGATCGGTTTTATGTTCTTAAGGATTCTAAAGGCAATTTATTTAAACTCAAATTTTTAAATATGACGGATAAGGATGGACGAAGAGGATATCCGAAATTCGAATACAAATTACTCACTAATTAATTGCTCTTTATTTACAGGTTGTTGGTTTTTCAACAACCTGTTTTTTTATATATTTTTATTATTTATTTCTTTGCTGTAAGCATATAGGGTATTTTTCAAGAGCATGGCTCTGGTCATAGGCCCTACACCTCCGGGAACCGGAGTTATCCAAGATGCTTTTTTTGATACTTCTTCAAAATCAACATCTCCGGCTAAATAGTACCCTTTTTCGTGTGTGGAATCCTCAACTTTAGTAATTCCAACATCAACAATTACCGCTCCTTGTTTAATCATGTCTGCTTTTAAAAAGTGGGGAACTCCTAAAGCGGTTATAATAATATCTGCATTTCTAGTATGTTTAGGTATATCAACTGTTTTAGAGTGTACTAAAGTAACCGTCGCATCCCCGGGATTTCCTTTTCGGCTTAGAAGAATACTCATCGGACGCCCTACAATTCTGCTTCGGCCAATGACAACCACTTCTTTGCCCTCGGTTGGAATGTTATATCTGGACAGCATTTCCATAATTCCGTAAGGAGTTGCGGGTAAAAAACTTTCAATTTCTAAAGCCATTTTTCCAAAATTTACGGGATGAAAACCATCAACGTCTTTATCGGGATTTATAGCCGTTATAATTTTTTCTTGATTTATATGTTTGGGAAGAGGTAATTGAACTATAAATCCGTCCAATCCTTCCGTTTCATTAAGTTTTTTTACTTCCTCAAGTAATTCATCTTCTTTTACAGTACTCTTAAGTTTTAATAAAGAAGATTTAAATCCTACTGCTTGACAATCTTTAATTTTATTGTTTACATAGGTTACACTTGCAGCATTTTCGCCCACAAGAACAGCTAATAAGTGAGGTTGACGATACCCTTGGTTTACATATTGGATTACTTCTTCTTTAATTTCTTGTTTTATTTGCTTAGATAATTTGATACCGTCCAATATATTAGCCATATTTTTAATTTTAAAAGTGATACAAATGTAAAAATTAACTTCTAAATGATCGGTATTATATCAATTATTTTTATCTGATTTCTTAATCAAATATTTTTTTATTTATATACTAGTAATAGTAATTTGGATAAAAATAATTTAATTATTATTGTATAATTGTATTAATTAACTATATGATAAAATAGACTTATAAAAATATTGTAAGGAAATTCGCTTATGAAAAATTAAGTAAGAAGATTAGTAAGTGGTATTACCCTTTTAAGTAAGTGGTATTACCCTTTTAATCTGGCAATTACCCGTTCTCCTCCATCGGGTATAATATCTCCTACTTTAACTAAGATTTCTGTTCCTAAAGGAAGAAACACATCCATTCTAGAGCCGAATTTTATAAAACCGAAATCTTTTCCTGCTTGAGCTGTATCTCCTATTTGAGAATAAATTACTATTCTTCGAGCCATTGCTCCTGCAATTTGTCTAAAAAGAATTTTTTGTTTTTGTTCCGTTTCTACAGCAACTGTAGTCCGTTCATTTAATTCTGAAGATTTTTCATGCCAAGCAACTAAAAATTTACCCGGATGGTATTTCTTAAATATAACTTTTCCGCTTACCGGATATCTGCAAACGTGTACATTTAAAGGAGACATAAAAATAGATACTTGGATGCAATTGGTTTTAAGAAATTCTTTTTCATAAACTTCTTTCACAATTACCACCTTTCCATCTACAGGCGCAATAATTTCATTTGCCTTTGCATCATATCTTCTTATCGGATTTCTGAAAAACCAAATAATAAAAAATGATAATACCAGAACCGGTACCGCTATTATAAGTCCCCAATAGTTAAGAAAATAAATGGAAAGGATACTTATTAGTATGCTTACTATTAAACTAATACCTATAATGGTTTTACCTTCTTTGTGTAACCTCATACAATAGTATTTATTAAATAATAGGCAAATATAGCAGGGATGCAAAAGATAAAACTATCTAATCGATCCAATACTCCGCCATGTCCGGGAATTAAATTTCCGGAATCTTTAACTTTAAATTTTCTTTTCAGCTTAGATTCGGCCAGATCACCTATTGGTGCAAATATAGCTATAATTATACTTATTACAATCCAATTACCACGTAAACCCGGCTCCAGATATTCGATAACTAATCCTGCTATTATAGTAGACACTATTCCTCCGATTAATCCTTCAACAGATTTGTTGGGTGAAATCTTGGGAGCTAGTTTCCGTTTACCGAATTTACTGCCTATTAGATAAGCAAAGCTGTCACTTATCCAAAGTAATAAAAAAACATAAAATATTTCGGGAGTTAAAGGATTGGTACTCCGCGGTATAGCCAGACTCAACCCAAAAGGTATACTTAAATATGCTGTGGTGAATATGAGTTTTGCACTGTCCGTATAGAGCTCATCAGAAAAATAAAATAGAGTTATAATGGATAGGCAAAATAAAACTAAAATAAGAATATATCTCCAATAGAGTAACCGTAAACTAAAACTGCTGTTAAAAAAATTTTGAGTGAAAGTATAATATACAACACCTATTAAGACAAAGGTTAAAAGTTTATATATGAAATTTGAATATTTTAAAAGCTTTACTGTTTCAAAACTGCACCCTAATAAAAATAAAGTAAGCAAAGCATATAATAAATAGGAGGAATTTATTTTTAAGTCAAAGTAAATATAAAGTATGTCGGATAGAAAATGAGTGGTGCATAAAAAAATAAGAAGCACATAGACTAGACCTGATAAGGCACGGACAAATATTGTTTTCACCAGTTTTAAAAATTATTCTTCAACTAAAAGTAAATATAGTTTTTTAGCTGTAGATATACTACTAAATCCTTGTACTTGATTGCCATGTATTGAAGTAATATTGGAAGGAATATTATTCTTTTTAGCATATCTTATCTTAGCTAATCCTACACTTGAGGAAGAGATGATTTGACCTGGAGTAGCCCAAACAATAATTTTTTTGGGTAAATCCGTTTTTTTTAAATGATAGGTTTGATCGGAAGAAATCATTATGGAACCATCCAAAGCTACTAAGTACTCACAATTAATGAGGGCAATATCTTGATCGCCTGTACTTTGTGTTGAATAATTGCAATCTAATTGATTTATCATAGATATTAGTTTAGGTTCTACACATAGAACTTCACTAATATCTTCATTCTTAAGTATTTCTTGTAAATAATGTAAAGATTCTTCCTGATTTTCACAGTAAAAGAACATCCCTCCTCCTGCTTTAAATTTCCTAGCAAATGCTACATCCTCTTCTTCTCCTTCATTGTAAAAATCCAGATTAGTAGTTTCTTCTTTGTTTTTTTTTCCAAATATTTTGTTAAGAAATCCCATTCACTTTTTAGCACTTAAAAATCAAAATTATTATCAAATCAAATATATAAAAATCTTTTTATTTTATATGTTGTTTAGAATTTATCAAAATACTTGCCATTATTCGGATTTTGATTCACTATTTTGATCATTTTCTTTAAGGCTTTCCTCATTTATTTCTTCTGAAAAAGTTTCTTCATCAAATTTTCTTTTACCGAAAATTTCTTCTAAATCTTCTTTAAATATTACTTCTTTTTCTAATAATTTATTAGCTAATCTAGTTAATTTATCTTTGTTATCTGATAAGATCTGAACAGCTCTTTTATATTGCGATTCAATGATCTTTGATATTTCTTTGTCAATAGTTTCAGCAGTAACTTCTGAGTAAGGCTTTGTAAAACCATATTCGTTGCCTGAGCTATCATAATAAGAAATATTCCCTATTTGATCGCTCAATCCGTAAATGGTTACCATCGCATTGGCTTGTTTTGTTACGCGTTCTAAATCGGACAATGCTCCGGTTGATATGTTATTAAATATTACCTCTTCTGCAGCTCTCCCTCCTAAAGTAGCACATATTTCATCTAACATTTGTTCCGTGGTTGTCAATTGTCTTTCTTCAGGAAGATACCAAGCTGCTCCTAATGAGCGTCCTCTTGGAACAATAGTTACTTTTAATAAAGGAGCTGCATGTTCAACCATCCAGCTGATGGTAGCATGGCCTGCTTCGTGAAAAGCAACTCTCTTTTTCTCATGAGGCTTAATTACTTTATTCTTTTTCTCCAAACCTCCGATAATTCTATCCACAGAATCTAAGAAATCTTGCTTTCCTACACTTTCTTTTCCTTTACGTGCTGCTATTAACGCCGCTTCATTACAAACATTGGCAATATCTGCTCCACTAAATCCGGGAGTTTGTTTAGCTAAGAAATCGACATCTAGATCTTCATCTAATTTTAAAGGTTTCAAATGAACTTGAAAAATCTCTTTTCTTTCATTTAAATCCGGTAAATCAACATAAATGGATCTGTCAAAACGGCCCGGACGCATTAATGCCTTGTCTAATATATCTGCTCGGTTAGTTGCTGCCAAAACGATAACGCTGGTATTTGTTCCAAAACCATCCATTTCTGTTAGCAACTGATTTAACGTGTTTTCTCTTTCATCGTTAGATCCGGTAATATTGTTTTTACCTCTGGCTCTACCGATAGCATCAATTTCATCTATAAATATAATTGATGGCGATTTTTCCTTAGCTTGTCTGAACAAATCTCTTACCCTGGAAGCTCCAACCCCCACAAACATTTCGACAAAGTCTGAACCTGATAAAGAGAAAAAGGGAACTTTAGCTTCTCCGGCTACCGCTTTAGCTAATAAGGTTTTACCGGTTCCCGGAGGGCCTACTAATAAAGCACCTTTAGGTATTTTACCTCCTAATTTGGTATATTTTTGAGGATTTTTTAAAAAATCAACTATTTCTTCTACTTCTTCTTTTGCTCCTTCCAATCCTGCTACATCTTTAAATGTAACTCGAACATTATCGTTTTCATCAAAAAGTTTAGCTTTGGAGCGACCGATATTAAAGATTTGTCCTCCTCCTCCGGCACTTCCTCCGGCCATCTTACGAAATAAGAAAAACCATATTAGTGCAAAGAAAAGAATTGGTAACAATAATTGAATAAATACATCTCCCCATTGACTAGGGTTTTCAAATTCTAAGTTGGTATTTAAATTGTAATTTGCTTTATCTTCGTTAAATCTTTTTTCAAAAAGTTGTTTATCTCCTGCTATGAATGAGAATTGTGGAGAATCAGAAAGTTGTTTAAATGGACTGAATCCTTGATTGTCCATGTTATAAACTTCAGGATTCTTCATTGCTTCCTGGGTTAAATATACTTTTACCTCAGAAGAGCCGTTAACAAATACTACATTTTTAACGTAGCCTTTTTCTAAGTAGCTGAAAAATTTAGCAGAATCTATTTTTACGTCTTTTCCGGAATTTAAAAATTCTTGAGATACCAGTAGTATAGCAAATATGATAAGTATACCGTAAAACCAATTAAACGAAAATGGTTTGTTATCTTTTTTCTTTTTATTATTTTTATTATTTGTTTCCAAAATTAAGTCTGATTTTTTATAATTATCGGATTATGTATATTTATAAGATCTTATTTGTCCGGATTAGGAATTCTGGTTATTTCCACATCACCCCATAAATTTTCTAAATCATAATATTCTCTGTATTCGGGTTGAAAAATATGAACAACTATAGATACGTAATCCATTAAAACCCATTGTTGATTATCAACTCCTTCAATATGCCAAGGTTTGTCTTTAGTATTTTTTCTTACGAATCTTTCCACAGAATTGGAAATTGCGGAAACTTGAGTATTAGTTCCCCCCGTGCATATGACAAAATAATCTGTAATTGTATTTTCTAATTTGGTAAAGTTCAAAATAGTTATATCGTATCCTTTAACTTCTTCTATCCCTTTTATAATATTTTCTAATAATTCTTTTTTTTCGATCTGTGTATCAGTCATCTAATCTATTTCTAGTATAATGTGTCTTTTATAAAATGTAATGAGTTTATGCAAAAATAATCAATTTATCACTTATATTAATTATAATTTAATAATTTTATCATTTAATTGTATTTGTCAAATCTTATGCCATTAGAATATTTTGATAAAATTGGTTCTACTAACGATTTTGTCAGAGAAAATATAAAGCAATATTCAACTAATTTCCACGGTGTATTTTCTTTTAATCAAACGAAAGGAAGAGGCGTTAATGGCCATCAATGGATGTTCGAACCCGGTAAAAATATTGCTCTGACATTTTGTCTTACCACCCCTTCCATTCCTAATAATTTTCTTAGTTTTTGGGTAGCTATTCGGGTATGTTTATTCATAAAAAAAATCACAAAAACTGATGCCTTAATTAAATGGCCTAATGATATTTTAATTAATAAAAAAAAAGTCTGTGGAATTTTAATTGAAAAATCAGGAAACACTTTTATTGTAGGAATTGGCATCAATGTTCTTCAAAAAGAATTCACGGGAATTCCTCATGCTTCATCCTTACTTTCTTTTTCTTCTCAAAATTATAATTTAACGGATCTAGTACATGGTTTAATGAAAGATTTTGAAAATAATTTCTATTTACTTGATGATCCCTTGTATCTTCTTTCCAATTATAATGAATATCTGTTTGGTAAAGGAAAAGTACTGGCTTTTAAAATAGGCGGATCCATTAAAAACGGAATTATTCAAAAAGTTGAAGAAGACGGACTTTTAGAGGTTAGAATTGAAAATAAGGGGATTATGAAATTTAGAATCAAAGAAATTGAATTTTTATATTAAATTATTTAAATTTTGTTTAATACTTGTGAATAATAAATTATTTCAAATAGTTATAATACTTTTTTTTTAATTATATTTACATAAATTTAAAAATAAAGTAAAAACTAAGTGGAAGATTTTTTTGACAATGAGCTGGTAAATATGTTCGAAGAAATGTTGGAAGAAAATAAATCCGTTTATTTTGAAGCGGATGAGTTTTGCGAAATTATTTCTTTCTACTTGGAGATTTATGATTTTGAATATGCTATTAAAGCTCTTGATATTGCATTTTCTCTATACCCAAACAATATTGATATTAAAATTAAACAGCTCGAATATTTTGTTAAAATCGAAGATTTACATAATGCTTTCGATTTAATCGAAGAATTAAAGGAATTATGTTTTGCTGATACTGATTACTTAATTGCTACTGCAAAATATTGGTCTTTGCGTAATTTTCCTTATAAATCTATTGATTTCTACAAGGCGGCATTAAAAAATGAAGAAGATGAAGATTATATTTATAATTGTTTAGGCCATGAATATCTTGAAATTAAGGAGCCCACGTTTGCTTTAAATTCATTTAAAAAAGCATTAGAATATAACAAAAACGATGAGTATTCCTTATTTTCTTGCATACATTGTTACGATATTTTACATCAGCATAGAGAATGTATAACTTTTTTAAATCAATACATTGATGTAAATCCTTATTCCGATGAAGCTTGGTTTCAATTGGGATTACAATACTTAAATCAGAATTGGTATGATAAAGCTTTATTTGCTTTTGATTATACAGTTATAATTAACCCTAAGAGCATTGCCGGATATACTCAAAAAGCCTTTTGCTATGAAAAATTAAACCAATGGGAAAAAGCGATAAGTGTTTATAACGAGTCTTTAGATTTTGACGATACGGCTGCTTTTACTCTTTTTAAGATTGGACAGGCTTATAATAAGCTTCGTAAACCTATACAAGCGCTTACCTCTTTTCAAAAAGCAGTTAAAGAAGATCCTCAATTTGATAAAGCTTGGTATGAAATCTCTGACATCTATGATTCTTTAGGTAATAATGAAGAAGCACTTCACTACATAAAAAAAGCTCTGGATATAGAATCTAAAGAGGTTAATTATTGGAAAAAATATGCTTACCTCAACATTCAGCTTGGAAAATATGAAGAAGCTTCTGATTCGTTTGAAATAATTATTGAGCTTGAACCCAATCATTTTTATAATTGGTTGGCTTTTTCCGAATTACTCATCAGTTTGGGGGATTATAGTAAGGCCGCATTACTATTGCATAAAAGTTTTAAGAATTTTCATAAAGCAGAACTCTACTATCAACTAAGCAACTGCTATTTCTTATTGAAGAATTATGAAAAGAGTGAAAAATTTTTAAAAATGGCACTAAAATTGAATCCTTCCATTAAACAAGAAATGCAGGAAAAATACTCAATTTTACTTAGGGATAACACAATTAAATATAAAAATCCCGGCATTATTTAAAACTTATTTATTAATAAAAACCATAAAGAATAATTGATAATATTCAATGAACATTGTAGCCCATCAATTGCTATCGTATCAAATTCCTGATATACAATTAGGTAATGTGTTGGGTGAAGTTGTTCGGGGTAAAGATTATCAAAATTATCCTCAATCTATAGCTACCGGCATTCTTTTACATCGGCATATCGATTCATTTACGGATTCTCATCCTATTGTTAAAGAAACAACTAGTATTTTCCATAAATCGTATGGAAAATTTGCCCCTATAATCACCGATGTTATCTATGATTATTTCTTAATAAAAAATTGGCATCTTTTTTATGAAGAGGATTTTGAGTATTTCAAAAATTCATGTTATGATTTGGTTCAAAGTACGGAACTATTGTTTCCAAAAAAATTAGATACCATTTTAAAATCTTTAATTGAAGATGATTGGTTTGAAAAATACAGTACTTATGAAGGTATTGAATGGACGCTGCATCATCTAACCAAAAAATCCAAATTTAATCAAAGTATTGCTGATATGGGTAATTCAATTAAGGAGATATATTTACAAGAAAAAAAAATTGAACGCCATTTTCTTGATTTTTTCCCTCAACTTCAATCTTATTGTAAAAAATTTATTATAAAGTTAATGCCGGAATACGAAGTTTTAATTTTGCAAAACCATACTCATCGTTTATGAAAACATACATTGTTTTATTTGACGGCGTTTGTAATCTTTGCAATTCTACGGTTCAATTTATTATTAAGAGAGATACTCATAATCAATTTAAATTTTCCTCTCTACAATCCGAATATGGACAAAATTTTTTAAAAGAAAGAAATCTTGATTCTTCCGATTTTAAATCAATAATTTTATATGAACCCGAGGTAGCGTACTATACTAAAAGTACAGCTGCTTTAAAAATTGCTCAGAATCTTGGTTTTCCCTATAATCTCTTATCTGTTTTTCTATTGATCCCTTCTTTTATAAGAGATTGGATTTATTCTTTAGTATCCAAATATCGATATCATTTATTCGGAAAAAAAGATAGCTGCATGGTTCCTACTCCTGAAAATAAAAGAAAATTTATTTAAAATTTCGGATAGATATTTCTAGGTTACTTACATTAATTTTTATAAAAATTAATATTAAACTTTTTCAATTTCATAAACAGAAATTTTAGTTGTAAACAGTCCGTAATTTAGAAATGCGGTTTCTCCTTCAATTTTATCTATGGTAGCAACACTGGAGCTGCCTTTGATTCGAACTCTTTTCCCTTCTTTCATCCATTTTTTTGCTCTATCTGCAGTTGTTCGTACTTCTTCAGCCTTTGTTTCTTCTAATTGCTTTTTTATTTCTTCTTTTTTTAACTCGGTCTTAACTTTGTTTCGTTGCTTCTTAGTTTGAATTTTTTCAACTTCAGTAACTTGTGTTTTTTTATATTTTTCTTGTTCCAGTATTTTAGTAAAGTCTTTTATAATATCTCTTTTTTTCTTACCACTTGAATATGCGTCTATATATTTTTCAAATTTTTGACCCAGTTGATTTAATTTAGTTTCTTCATCATATAACTTCTGAAAATTAATCAGTTTTTGTTTATAATTATTGATCGTATCGGTCAATTGTCTTTTCTTCTCTTCTGAATGATCAATTTGCTTATTTAAATCGCCTTTTAATTTTTCAACTTGATATTTTTCCTGCTGTAAACGTACTATAGTTTTATCTAAATTAACCTTATCTTTTTCAATTTTTTGCTTGGCAACTTGAATAATTTCTTTAGGTATTTTATTTTTTTCTGCCACTTCAAATGTAAATGAACTTCCCACCTGTCCTACTTCCAACTTATATATAGGTTGCAAAGTTTTCTCGTTGAATAACATAGACGCATTTTTGGTATGACTTAATTCTTCTATCTTCAATTTGATATTGGTATAATGAGTCGTAATAATACCGAATGATTTTTTATGATAAAAATATTCCAAAAATGCTTCTGCCAATGCTCCCCCTAATTCAGGATCAGATCCGGTTCCAAATTCATCAATCAATAATAAGGTATGTGCATCGGCTTGTTTAATGATTTGTTGCATTTTCCTTAATCGAGAACTATAAGTACTTAACTGATTTTCAATCGATTGATTATCTCCTATATCGGTAAGTATTTTATTAAAAAATCCTACCTTAGATTTAGGATGCACCGGAATTAAAATACCACTTTGTATCATGAGCTGCAACAATCCAACTGTTTTCAGTGTAATACTTTTACCTCCGGCATTTGGACCTGAAATACATATAATCCGAATGTTTTTGTCCAGGGTAAGTGTCTGTGGAATCGTTGTTTTTTTCTCTTTTTTATTTGTAAGAAAAAGGATTGGATGATAAGCATTGATCAGATGAACTTCCGCTTGATCAGTAATTTCAGGCAATACTGCATCTAATGCTTCCGCATATCGTGCTTTTGCCTGTATTACATCCAATTTATATATATAGTGTTGATATTTTTCTAATAACGGATAAAATTCAACCATTTGTTGAGTCAGGTTAAAAAGAATTTTTTCTATTTCCTTTTTTTCCTGATTGATTAATTCCATTAATCGTACATTGGGTTGAATCACAGATTCCGGTAGGATAAAACAGATCGAACCGGTTTTAGAAAAACCTAATACTCTACCTTTGACTGACTTTTTAAAAGACGATTTTACAGCCAACACTCGTTGGTCATCAATAACACTTTCCCTGATTTCATCTAAAACTCCTGTTTGAGAAAAATGAGTGACTGTCTTATCAAAATTTTCCTGTATAGTTTTCCTGACTATCTGGATATGCTCTCTTATATTTTGCAGGGTAACGGTTGCATCATTCTTAACTTCACCAAAACGATTAAATATTTTATTTACCATTAAAATAATTTCTTTGGTATATTCAATATATGAGAGATTTTTATGTAGAGTAGGAAAATAATCTTTAAATTTTTCAAAATGAACAATTAGTGAATTCACTAATTGAGATAAATTTCTAATTTTCTGAAAGGATCTTGCTTCTAACGTAAAATTTTCTATAAGAAGCATTTTTAATTCAGTTTCAATATCATCATATTCCCTGAACGGAATATAATTTTCATTAGAAAAGCTTCCTAAATATTCATTGACACAGTGAAGACTTTCTTTAATTTTTTCTTTTTTTAGAGGTTTGAGCTGAGCAACTAAATCCTTTGACTTTTCTGAATAACAAAAGGGTATTATTTCATCAATAATCTTCTGAAATTCTAATTCTTTTAACGTATCTTCTGATATCTGCATAGTATCCTTTGTACTGTATATAATGCGTATACAAAAATAAGGCTTTTTTCTTCTTCTATATTTACTCTTCGATAAACTTCACTTTGAATTAAACCTAAATTTTGCTTAAATATCCAGTTACAAAGTCATGCCTATATCAATTCCCTTAATTTTTCTGTATAAATCTGTAGCGTAATTATCGGTCATTCCCGATACAAAATCAATAATACCCAAAACTTTTTCATAATCTCCTTTGTCTTCATATAGAAACTGTTTAGGGATGAGTTGAACCGCTCTTTTTTCATATCCTAAACGTTCTTTTTCTGATTTTAAAATTGACGGTATAAAATGATCCAGTAATTCATACATCACATTATATCCTGCATTTTCAATTTCAACTACCGATCGATGATTATATATATGGGTTTTGGAAAATTCTTTGATTGTTTGAATTGCTTTGCATTCCTGCTGAATTAGGTCATATATGGAAGTTTGCAAAGTACCTTTTATAATTTCTTCAAAGTATTTTTTATACAATTCCACTGATCTGGAAATTAATGCACCGATTGATACAGCACGCAGAAAAGAAATACGATCGTTTTTATCTTCAATACTATCCAATTTTTTCTTCACTCTGCTCCATTTATTATTACCGTGTATTTCTTCAATAATTTGCTGCAAAAGTTCTTCACATATTTGAGCATTTATAAATCCTAATCGTTGAGCATCTTCCAAATCAATAATGTTATAGCAAATATCATCGGCAGCCTCTACAATCCAAACAAAGGGATGTCTATAATAAGACAAGGGATTTTCTTGTACCAAAATCATAGACGTTTCGTGAGCTATGTCTTTAAACGTATTTTTTTCGGATTGAAAAAAACCAAATTTTTTTCTTTCTATTATGTTTTTATTTTTTGCTATGGATTCACAGGGATATTTAGCAATCGACGCTAAAGTTGAATACGTAAGCATAGCTCCTCCTTCGGACTTACCGTTTTGTTTTTGTGTCAAGATGCGTATGGCATTAGCATTTCCCTCAAAATTTAAAAAATCGCTCCATTCTAATGCTGAAAATTTATCTTTTAATTGAGAAGCATTTCGTTGGAAATAACTTGCAATTGCATCTTCTCCGGAATGTCCAAATGCAGGATTACCAATATCATGACATAAACAAGCTGTTGAAATTACGTTGTAAAGACTATGTCTATATAATTCTTTATTTTGTTCTGTTAGCTCCGAAGCATAGGCTGTTGCTATAAAGTTTCCAATATCGCTTCCTAGAGATCTGCCCACTGAAGCCACTTCTAATGAATGCGTCAACCGATTATGTACAAAGACACTTCCCGGCAATGGAAAAACTTGTGTTTTATTTTGCAATCTTCTGAAAGAGGTTGAAAATATAACCCGATCAAAATCTCTTTGATACTCACTTCTTGCGTCTGTATGTTTATCCGTAGATTTATATTGTATACCTGTTCTTTTTTCTGAGAACAGTTGGTTTATATTCATCATTCTTTTAATGATAATTAAAAATAAAAATTATTTTATATGTCGAAATATTAGTAGTATGCACTTTACGATACACCTCTTTATCCCAATTTATTTTTATTTAATTTTTTGGATGATTGTATTTTTAACTTAATCCTTCTACTAAGCCATTAACTAAATCTATATGCATGGCAGCAGGATTTTTTGGCAAACCGGGCATACGCATAATATCTCCTGCAATTACTACTATAAATTCCGCGCCTCGGTTTATTACCAAATCCCTAATTTCTAAATCAAAGTCTTTAGTTACTCCGTAAGCCGTAGGATTTGCAGAAAATGAAAATTGAGTTTTTGCGATGCAAACGGGAAATTTACTCATATCGCTATCTTCCAATTTTTTTATTTTTTGAGATGCTTGTTTACTAAAACTTACCGATGAAGCTCCGTATATTTTTTTTGCTACTTTTTCAATTTTTACTTTAATTGAATCCTCATCTTTATATACAAATTTCAATTTTTCGGAAGGACTTTTTTCTATCGTTTCTACTACTAATTCTGCCAGGTCTACTGCTCCTATTCCGCCCTCTGTAAATGCATTATTAATTGCAAAACCAACCCCTCCTTTTTGACAAAATTCTTTTACTAAAGATATTTCTTTCTCTGTATCATTTGAATATTTATTAAAAGCAACTAATACGGTTTGCCCGTATGATTTAATATTATCGATATGCTTTTCCAAATTTTGAAGCCCTTGAGCGATTCCGTCAACATTTTCTTCCTTTATATGAGATATAGGAACTCCTCCGTGCATTTTCAATCCTTGAGCCGTTGCCACAAGAACTGTGAGTTTAGGTTCTAACCCTGATTTTCTGCACTTTATATCATAAAATTTTTCAGCACCCAAATCAGCACCAAAACCCGCTTCTGTAATTACATATTCTCCATGACTCATAGCCATTTTTGTTGCCAGTACGGAATTGCACCCATGAGCTATATTGGCAAAAGGGCCTCCATGTACAAAAGCGGCTGTATTTTCAGTGGTTTGTACTAAGTTAGGAAGTAGGGCATCCTTTAATAAAACCGTAATAGCTCCTGCAACACCCAAATCTTTTACAGTAAAAATGCTACCATCTGTTTTGTAGCCTAGTAAAATATTTTCAATCCTTCTTCGTAAATCATCTATATCCGTTGCCAAGCATAGTATAGCCATAATTTCCGAAGCAGGGGTTATATCAAATCCCGATTCTTGAATTACGCCATTAGCATTTCCTCCCAATCCGGAAACTATATTGCGTAGATTTCGATCATTAACATCTAATACTCTCTTCCAAACGACTTCTTTTAATACCTCCGTAGTGCCTCTGTTTTGATAATTATAATTATCCAATAATGCCGTGATCATATTATGAGCTGAGGTTATAGCATGAAAATCACCGGTAAAATGAAGATTGATATTTTCCATGGGTAGCACTTGTGCATATCCTCCTCCTGCAGCTCCTCCTTTCATGCCAAAACAAGGTCCTAAAGAAGGTTCTCTTAAAGCAACTATTGCTTTCTTACCAATTTTATTGAGCCCTAAAGCCAAACCTATGGATACTGTTGTTTTTCCTATTCCTGCTTTGGTTGGCGTTATGGAAGTTACTAAAATTAAATTGGATTTGTTTATTTTCTCTTTGGATTCCAGCTCAAGGGGAACTTTTGCTATATATTTTCCAAAGGGTATTATTTCCTTTTCAGGAATATTTATGTTTTCCGCTATTTCGGATATAGGTTTCAGTTTTATGGAACGAGCTATTTCTATATCTGAATTTATTTTTTTATATGTATGTTTACTTTCCATCTGATTAAAATTTAAATACTTAATTCCAAATATATATATTTTATACCAATAATCGTATAATAATAATTTAACATTATAACTTGTTTAACTTAGTACCTAAAATAGCAACAGATCATACGTTTCCTGATTAGGATATTCTAGGCTATAATTTTACATTTAATTTTACATTAAAAAATCTTCCCGTTAGTTTATTAGGCACTGCATAATAAGAAGTTGAATTGACATCCCTGATCCAATCATTACTGACCGTATTTCTAACATCAAAAACATTAAATATTTCTAACCCCAACGATAACTCCTTAAACTTATCCCAAGCGGTACCGATACGAGCTTTATTCTTTTTTTGATCCACAAAAACATAAGTCAAGCCAACATCGGCTCGTTTATAATCCGATAAGGTGGTTTGGTAGTTATACGGATCTGAATATAAAGGGGCTCCGTTGGGAAGACCGGATGCATAGACTAAATTTACATTGGCTTTAAATCGGGGATATTTCTTCATATAATCCTGAAAAAATAATCCAATTTTAAATCTCGGATCTGTCGGACGCGGTATATAACCTCTTCCGTCAATATTTTCTTCAGTTTTCCCGTAAGAAACCGATAACCACGATTCGGCACCCTCTACAAATTCACCATTCAATCGGGCATCTATTCCATAGGCATACCCTTTGGAATTATTTTCTCCGGTATAAATTATCCTGACATTATCTACAAAATAGGGTATTAAATCATCTAATTTCTTGTAATAAATTTCCGTTGTTAATTTAAATGGATGTTTGTTGAGCATTTTAAACTCAAAGTCATTACCTAAAATAAAATGTATGGAACGTTGCGATTTAATTTTATCATTAAGCGTACCGTCTAACCGTAAAGCTTCTTTATAAAAAGGGGGTTGATAGTAGAAACCCGTAGCAAAACGAAAAAGCATATCTATCTTCCAATCCGGCTTTAAAGCAATTTGTGCTCGGGGACTAACATTGGTTTCACCATTGAAATCCCAATGGGTTGCTCGAACTCCTCCATTAATTAATACACGAGTGGTATTCCACATGAATTTAGTTGAATATTGCAAGTATCCATTAACTCGATTGGATTTTAACTTATTATTAGCTGATACATGATTTATTAAAATCAAATCGGATTCATCTAAATTTCCCGGCGGTACTAAAGGTCTTGGTATGGCATATCCTGCCGAATCAATGAGCTGCCATTCGTTTTTAAGGTTTCTTATATCTTCATGTTGGTATTGAAAGCCTGCTTCAAATGCTGAATTTACGTTTAAATTATATTTAGCCTTCAATTGTGTACCTAATACCAACATATCCAAATTATTTCTCCCGTGATTTATTTGTCCTCCTGAATTGAAGGAAGGCAAGAAATCGCCTGTATCCTGATCTGCTTCTTGTAACCTATATCCGGCTGAAATATCAAAATATTCCTGTTCTTTAGAATGAAAAGCATATCCATCTAAATTAAAGGCTAGTTTATTTGAAGGTTTAAATTCTAAAGAGACCGTCCCGTTAGCCGTTCTATATTTATCTTTTTCATTCCCATTATAGGCAACATTTAGCTTGATAGGCTGTTGTAAAGTTCCAAATTCTACTTCTCTATTTTTGGGTTCCATTGTATAATCATTGGAAGCATAATTTCCTAAAAATGACAATTTCCATTGAGGAGTCCAGGTATACTGAAGATAACTTTGTACATCAAAATATTGCGGGTTGAAATCCGTATCTCCATCAAAAGTATTTAAAATGAGATCCGTATTTCTATATCTTGAACCTACAATTCCCGAAAATTTATTTTTTTTGTCCGCATACCCAACAGTTGCTCCGCCCCCTAATAAACTTGCTTCCAGACTAGATTCAAATTTTCGAGTTTTCCTGTATTGAATATCCAACACGCTCGACATTTTATCTCCGTATCGAGACTCAAATCCTCCGGCAGAAAAATTAATGGAAGAAACCATATCCGGATTAATGATGCTCATTCCTTCTTGTTGTCCGCTTCGCACGGTTAAGGGCTTATATATTTCTACTCCATTTATATAGACTAAATTTTCATCGTAATTTCCACCTCTAACTCTATAAAGTGAACTTAACTCACTGGCTGTACTTACAAAAACCGTATTTAAAATTTCTTCTACTCCTCCGGAAAGAGTAGGTGTATTATCAAGATTGTGTACATCAATCTGCTGCATAGTTATATCAGCCGTTTTTTTTCGAGTTCCTTTAAACACAACTTCAGGAATTTCTTTTTCTTTATCGGGCATAAGATTAAAATCAATCTTTATATCTTGATCAGACGTTATAAAAGTTTTTGTATCTGATAAATACCCCTTATGTTCAACGGTTAAAGTTATAGTAGTATGGGAAGGTACTTGTAATCCATAATTTCCATTTCTATCAGATATGGAAAATGGTTCCGGATTTACATAAATCTTAGCTTCGGATATTGGCTTGCCGTGATTATCTTGTATTTTACCTGAAATAGTTATGGTCTGCCCCCATACACTATAGGAGATCGTCCATAAGACTAGAAATGTTAGAATTTTATAATTTTTCAAAGTCGCTCGTATATATCTTTTTATTATTTACTTTATCGGTAACTATTACTTCAACTTGATGCTTACCTGATCGAATTCCTTCTTTTTCTAAGTTAGAAATAAATAGGCTGTTTTGCTTATATTCATATTCAGCAAGTACCCATTTTCCATCGATAAAAACATCAAAGGTTTTAATTCCCGATCCTGTGTCTTTAATTTTAAATGATAATTTATTTCCTATTTTTTTTGATTTTGTGAGCATCGGACAGCTAATAGTAGGTATTGATTCATCTATAGCCAGATAGAATTTTCCAAAATCTTTAGGAGTTGCTTTATATTTTCCGTTTTCATAAGAGGTATCTAAATATTCTTTTTTTATTGGACCGAAATTAGATTCTCTGATAATAACATATTTATCTGCTTTAGATTTATCCAAATTGCTCCAATCGGGTGTTATAGTGATTTCATATTTTTTGTGAATAGGAACTGATGATTGATGCACTTGGTATTGATTACTTCCGATTTTTTTATAATTAAAAGTGAAATCTTCATAAAAAGATCCTTTTTCAAAGTTTACAAACAATCCGTCCTGTTTAAATGAATATGGATTTTTAAAATTTACGTTTAAAAGTTCATTTCCTGATTTTATTTTTTCCGCATCATCTGTATTTTTATAAGCAATACCATTCATGGTGAAACTTCGTGCGGTAACATTACCGGCATAGTCTCCCACTTCTATTTTAACTTGATACGTTTTACCAGCTTCTACTTTTAAAATTCCTCGATTAACCTTTTGTTCATACATCTGCAAAGTATTTCCCGGTAATAAATAAGTGCGATATATCCAACTGTTGTTAGCCAATAATTCGGGATAGTCCACGGAAGCATTAATAGAACGGGTTTCACTAAAAGAATGCTTATCCGCTTGAAATATGGATAGAATTTGACCGTTAACCCAAGTTTTAATAAAATAAACTCCGTTTAAATTTTGAGATCCGCTCTGTTGATCGTATGCTTTTACACCGAAACCAATTTCTCCTGATACATTATAACTTCCACCTTCAGACGCTATAATTTTAGAATTGCTACCGTTTACCTGTCCTTTTACGGGATAAATCCAGGTGCCTCTTAGTAAAGGTTTTATTTGATCTTTAACATCGTATCCGAATAAAAACGGATTTAATATTTCTTCTGTTTTGGTATCTCTAACTTCAAAATGTAAATGAGGCCCCCCGGATCCTCCGGTGTTTCCTGAAAGTGCGATAATTTCTCCTTTTTTAACCGGAAGTTCTCCCGGTTTCAAATAAAAATCAACTGTAAAACTTTTATTTTTATATTGTTCTTTACGTGCTCTTTCTTCAATGGCTCCTTTCAATTCGCTTAAATGACCATACACGGTTGTGTATCCATTGGAATGATCTATATAAATTGCTTTACCATATCCATAGGGTGAAATATTAATTCTAGAAATATAACCATCTTGAGAAGCCAACACAGATAATCCTGTTCTCTGTTGGGTTTTCATATCCAAACCGGAATGAAAATGGTTTTTTCGTAGTTCTCCATAATTAGCAGATAAATAAATAGGGATTGTTAAAGGGGATGCAAAATTTTTAGGATAATTCTGTGAATGGGATAAGAGCGTGAATAGTAGGGCTGCTGTTACTGCTATTTTTTTCATGGGAAATTTTAAATAATCATCTTTATGTATTATGATATAGTAATCTTTCTCAAAAATAAGAATTTCATTTTTATTTAGATTCTTTTAACACTTAATTAAGTTAAATTTTATTTATGGTGTTTAAATTGGTAATGAATATGAATAGTTGTTTGCTTACTAGTTTATTCTGTCTTTAGTGACAAAGTCATTGGTCAGATATTGTATTTCATTCAATGAATAATGAATTCTATAGTAAAATATTATTTACATTCATTATAAATTTAGGATAAAAAAAATCAGGCTTATTCATCTAAATGAACCTATTATCCAGAAGTTAACAAAATATCTCTCCCCCGATTGAATTTAAATTTTGAAATTATTTAAACCTAAAAAAAATTATCCCGTATATTTGAAAAATTATTGCCAATTTACCTCGTATAAATATTTAATACGTTTAAATTTTAACAAAACCACTCTTTATGTTAAAAAAAAACATTCACACGTTTCTATCATTTATTGTCATTATTTTATTTTATAATACTCTTTCTGCTCAAGAAAAACCATCGTTACCTAAAAGTAACATTTATGAACCGTATCAGGTCCAAATAAAAGGAGAATATGAAGGAGGACGAAAGCAATTACTCAAAATTTTATCTTCCAATCTTGAATATCCTGTTAAAGCCATTAACAACCATATTCAAGGAAAAGTGATTGTGAAATTTGTTATTGAAAAAAACGGCACAATTACTAATTTTGAAATTTTAAAAGATATAGGATACGGATGTGCCGATGAAATTATTCGTGTTTTAAAGAAAACACAAGCCAGATGGAATTCGGCCATATTAAATAAAAAGCATGTTCGGTCTTATTATACTTTACGAGTTAATTTTAAAATACCATCCAATCAATCAAAACCTTATATTCAAGATGCCAATAACTAACAAGCTGATTTCAAAAAGTTATATTGTTTTAATTATTTTTTTCTTTAATTTATCCGTAGCGCAAACGCCTAAAGTATATGCGGAACAAGTGATAAAAAAACTAACTTCTTCCGAATTTGCCGGTCGAGGCTATGTTGAAGACGGAATGAAAAAAACATCGGAAGAAATTGCTGCACAATTTGAAAAAATTGGTTTATCTAAAATTCATAATTCATATTTCCAATCCTTTTCTTATCCAATTAATATCATAGAAAAAAGTTTTGTTTCTGTAAATGGCAAAGAACTGAAATTAGGTTCAGATTATTTGGTTGGTGCCGGTTCGCCATCTTTAAAGGGAACTTTTTCTCCCGTTGTATTTAATACGGGGGTAATTGACAGCTTATTTGAGTGGAATGACCGTTCTTATATTGATAAAGAATTGGAAAAAATAAATACCCGTTCAGTGGTTTTTCCGAATAAAATTTTCCCGGATAACCTGATTTTACAGGAGGAATCGGCAAATCAATTATATCGTGAGATTCCGCAACTTATTTGCAATGAAGTTTGGGATATTTCAATTCCATTGGTAATACAGCAAACTTCATCAAAATTTATACATTCTTTAAGTCCTAAACAGACTAAAACCGTTAATTTATTTATTAATAATCAATCCGTACCTAATACTATCTCATCCATTACTTTAGATATAAAAACCCATTTTGAACCTAATTTTGAAGCTAATAATGTAGTAGGTTATATAAAAGGCAAACGTTCCGACAGCCTTATTGTATTAACTGCTCATTATGATCATCTGGGTAAAATTAATGACGTTATATTTCCCGGTGCAAATGATAATGCCAGTGGTGTTGCTCTGTTACTTTCAATGGCTAAAGTTTTTGAAAAAAACAAACCCAATTTTGATATAGTATTTATTGCTTTTGCCGGAGAAGAGGCAGGATTAAAAGGTTCTCAATATTTTGTGGATCATCCTTTGTTCGATCTAAAGAAAATTAAATTTTTAATAAATTTTGATATGGTAGGTACGGGAGAAGATGGAATTCAAGTTGTAAACGGTAAAGAGTATTTTAAGCAATTTACTAAACTTGAAAATATAAGTTACATGTATAATTATTTAAAACAGGTTAAAATTAGAGGAAGTGCCTGTAATAGCGATCATTGCCCTTTTTACGAAAAAGGAGTTCCTTCTTTTTATATTTATACTTTGGGTGGAAAAAGCGGATATCATGATATATACGATTCAGAAGTTTCTCTGTATGCCTTCGATAAGTTGGTGGCCCTACTAACTAAATTTATAAATGTATTATAATATATTCATAAAAAAAGGCAAGTAAAAATTACTTGCCTTAAACTTTATTTATCATGAATTTTTATTGAAAACCGATAGCTGACTCCAAAGCTAGAACCATCATGGTATCAAAAGAGGATTGTCTCTCCTGTGCTGATATATTTTCTTTTGTAATGAATGAATCAGAGATGGTCAACAAACAAGCTGCATTCTTACCTAAAACTTGGGCATTATGGAATAGAGCAAAACTCTCCATTTCTACGCAACCGCAACCATGATCTTGAATTAATTTTTTATAATCAGTTCCTCCTTCTACATAAAAAACATCACTGGAATGTATACAAGCTTCATGAATTGAAATGTTCAATTCAATTGCTTTCTTTGCAATAAATACATTTAATTCTTCTGACGGATAGGTTTTATCTTTGTCGTATCCTGACTGAACTTTTGCATAAGAGGATTCACTATATGCGCTATTTCCTAATACTACGTCATATATTTTAATGTCTTCAACATACGAACCTGCTGAACCAATTCGTATAATAGTGTCAACTCCGTACTGAGAAAATAGCTCATAAGAATAGATACCTATACTTGGCATTCCCATACCTGACCCCATAATAGATATTTTTTTCCCTTTATAAAGACCGGTATATCCAAACATGTTCCTGACAGAATTAAATTGTATTGGATTTTCTAAATATTTATCCGCTATATATTTAGCCCTTAAGGGATCTCCGGGCATCAATACTGTTTTTGCAATTTCTCCGAATTCTGCCTGAATGTGTGCAGTTGCCATATTATTTAATTTTAGTTTTTACGTGAAGTAAAGATAAGAATACTATCTTTACTTGAATAGTTATTTGTTTAATTAAAACTTGAATTATTATTCGTTTTAAACTTAGTACAATTTAAAATTCTTTAGCTACTTCATCGATGGATTCTAAAATAATATCACATCCTTTAATAATCTCTGCCGGAGTAATGGTTAATGGAGGCGAAATTCGTAAGAATTCATTTCTGTATAATTGCCAAAAAACGATTAATCCTTTGTGCATACATCTTTCAGCTACTTTTAAACTAAATTCAGGTGATCTCAATTGCACAGCCAACATTAGACCTCTTCCGTTAATGGAGAGAATTTCCTTATGTTTTAATTTTTTTCTGTATAATTTTTCTTTGCTGTGAACTTGATCCATCAAATCGGTTGTCAATAATTCTTCCATAACCGCACAAGCTGCTGCAGCCGGAATAGGATTACCGCCGAAAGTGGTTACATGGCCTAGTTTAGGATGATCTGCTAAAGTATCCATCATTTCAGCAGAAGCCATAAAGGCTCCTATCGGAATTCCTCCGGCCATACCTTTTCCCATGGCCAAGATGTCGGGAACCAGGTCATACCACTGAAAAGCGAATAACTTACCTGTTCTGCCAAATCCGGGCTGTATCTCGTCTAATATTAGTAATGCTCCGACTTCTTCACATCTGTTTTTTAATTTTTTCAAATAATTGTTTTCAGGGGTTATAAATCCTGCTGCCCCTTGAATGGTTTCAACTACTACTCCCGCTGTTTTTTCGGTTATTTTAGCTAAATCTTCTTCTTCATTAAAACGTATAAAATTAATTTGAGGCAATAAAGGCTCAAAAGGCTTTTTATTAGTATCCCTACCGGCTAAACTCAAGGAACCTTGCGAGTTTCCGTGATAAGCATCAATAAACGAAATGATTTCTTGCCTTCCTGTATATCGTTTAGCTAACTTCATGGACGCTTCTATGGCTTCCGTTCCGGAATTGACCAAATAGGTTGTATGGAGCGGATCCGGTAAATTTTCCGATAACATTTTACATATCTGCACCGGCTTTTCCATGGCATATTCTCCATATACCATTACGTGTAAGTATTTATCCGCCTGATCTTTAATCGCTTGAACAACTTTCGGGTGGGAATGACCTAAAGTATTTGCTGAAACTCCCGCTACAAAGTCCAGATATGCCTTGCCATCTTTTCCGTATATATAATTTCCTACTGCTTTATCTACTTCAAAACCTGAGGCATAAAAAGTTGTTTTTGCTTGATATTTAAAAAAATCCTCTTGTAATTTACCCATTTCTCAATGATTTTTACACGCAAAAATACGGAATATATTGCAGCTTGTAAATGGTAAATTTTTAATAATTATTACTTAAAAAATTCTTTTTATTATTCTGATTTTTGGTTATTATTATATGATAAATATCACCAAGACGATTCAACTTTATTTTTTTTGTATATCTTTTCTTATACAATTTTTTTAAGATATTTAATTATAGCTTTAAATAAATTATTCTGTATAGGTACTTTATGAAAATATTTAAGATTTATAAATTTAAATTTTTCAACTTAAACAGTATAAACATTCGTTACTTTTCCTTTTGATAAAACTTTATACCAACCTAAAATACATTTGTTTTTACTACTTTTGTGAAGAATTTATTGATATTATGAATTATGATGTAAAAGTGGGTATTGACGCGTTTTCTTTTGATATCCCGAAAATATATTTACCTATAAAAGAATTAGCAATTGCTAGGGACATTGAACCTGCAAAGCTTGAAAAGGGTTTAGGTTTACTTAAAATGTCGCTTCCTGATGTTCATCAAGACGTAATAGTTTTTGCCGCTAACGCTCTAAAAAAGTTATTGGAGCAAGAAGGATTGCGCCCGGAAGAAATTAGCCGAATCTATATAGGTACAGAAAGCGGTATTGATTCTTCCAAACCTATCGGATCTTTTCTGGTATCCCTAATGGAAGATCTTTATGGAGAAGGTTCTTTTGAGCATTGCGATGTGGTAGACCTTACTTTTGCCTGTATTGGAGGGGTAGATGCCCTACATAATTCATTAGATTATATTCGAGTGAATCCTGATAAAAAAGCAATAGTCATCGGCACGGATTATGCAAAATATGACCTGAATTCTACCGGAGAATATACACAAGGAGCAGGTGCAGTAGCTTTATTATTGTCTGCAGATCCAAGAATCATTTCTATTAAAAATAAAATTGGAATTAGCACAAAAGGGGTTTTTGATTTTTTTAAGCCTAAAAGAAGCTTATCAAAAAAAGAAGTGACTGAAAAAGATAATAATCCGGTTTGGTTCGGAATAGAAGAAGACGAAATCAATCTTTTTAAGGAACAACCTATTTTTGACGGTCAATATTCGAATACTTGTTATCAAAATAGACTGAAGGGTGCCTATTTTCATCTTAAAAAATTATTAAGCATTGAAACCACTCTTTATCAACAGTGGAAAAATATAATTGTGCATTCTCCTTATTCTTTTCAAGGGAGAAGAATGTTTTCTGAAATATATGCTTTAGATTCCGATTTAAAAGAATCTTTACCCACTCAAGAAAAGGAATACACCGATAAACTCAAGGAAATAAGTAAAACCTCAGAATATAAATCTTTTGTACAAGAAAAGTTTGCTCCAGCCGAAGTTGCATCTTCCAATATTGGAAATATGTATACCGGATCAATTTTTATGGGATTATTATCTACCTTGTATTATCATGTAAAAATCAATTCCGAAATTATCGGAGAAAAATTTGGCTTTTTAGCTTATGGTAGCGGTTCAAAATCGAAGGCGTTTGAAGGTGTGATTGAAAAGGAATGGAAAACTCAATCTGAAAAGCTTCACTTGTTTGAAACATTAGAACATACTAAGGCTATTGATATGGATACTTATCATGCTTTATATAAAAAAGAATTAAAAACATCTGTACTTGCTCCTAAAAATGAATATATGTTGGAAAGTATTGAACATGAAAATCCTGTATTACTGGGTGCTAGATATTATAAGTTTAAACAATAAAAAATTATTTAATATAATATAAAAGCCTGAGAATATTCTCAGGCTTTTTTTATTTTTAGGATCTTTACCGTTTTTATTTAAAAAAACTTAAAACCGTTTCTGTAATATATTTTAGCTGATCATCTTGCAATTCCGTATGCATAGGTAAAGAAATTACTTCATTGATTAGCTTGTTGGTTGCCGGAAAATCTTCATCTTTATAATTTCCGTTATCGTAAGCTTTTTGTTTTCTTAAAGGTACAGGATAGTATATCATTGCAGGAACTTCTCTTTCTGAAAGATATTTTTGTAAAGCATCTCTATCTGAATTAATCACTTTTAACGTGTATTGATGAAATACATGGGTGGAATAATTTTCCATTCTTACAGGAATAACTAAATTAGGATGATTGGAAAAAGCTTGATCGTAATAGTCAGCAGCCTTTCTTCTCTTTTCATTATAGGAATCCAATAAAGGTAATTTTGCATTCAAGACTACAGCCTGTAAACTATCCAATCGTGAATTTACCCCAATTTCATCATGGTAATATCTTTTGTACATTCCATGATTAACAATTCCGCGTATTTTATGTGCTAATTCATCATTATCTGTAAAAAGGGCACCTCCGTCGCCGTAACAACCTAAATTTTTTGATGGAAAAAAGGAAGTGGTTCCTATAATCCCCATTGTTCCTGATTTTTTACGAGTTCCGTTTCTAAATGTATATTCTGAACCTATAGCTTGGGCATTATCTTCAATAACATATAAATTGTGTTCATTTGCAATCTGTATGATTTCTTCCATATTTGCACATTGCCCGAATAAATGCACAGGAATAATAGCTTTTGTTTTAGGTGTAATGGCTTTTCTTATGGCATCCGGACTTATAGTAAAAGTATCATAATCTACATCTACTAAAACAGAATTTAGCTTTAACAAGCTAATTACTTCCACGGTTGCCGCAAAAGTAAAATCAGCGGTTATGACTTCATCACCCGGTTGTAGATTCAGAGCCATTAGAGCTATTTGTAATGCTTCTGTACCATTACCGCATGGGATAACATGTTTTACATCTAAATATTTTTCTAAATTTTGAGCAAATGAATTGACTTGCGGTCCATTGATAAAAGAAGCGGTGTTTAATACTTCTTCAAATCCTTTATCTACAGTAGGTTTTATATGCTGGTATTGGTTGATTAAATCCACCATTTGAATTTTCTTCATATGTAAAATTTTGAACACAAATTTACTAAATGAATTTGTAATGCCGCTTCAATAAAAAGAAAAACTCTTATTAAAAATAAGAGTTTTTCTGCCTCATCTACTATTTTATAAGAGTAATTTATTTTTGTTTTTGTTGGTATTGTTCTTGTACTTCATCTAATTGTTGAGGTGTAATCTCCATAGGTGTTTGTTTTTTTACATCTTTAGGCATTGGTTTAAAATCTACCAATTCCACTTCAAATATTAGAGCTTGATTAGGACCTGCAGGGCCATTTTCCCCATAGGCTAAGTCTGAAGGTACATATAATATGTATTTGGCTCCTTTAGACATCAATTTAACCCCTTCTTTCCATCCGGGTACAACCCTTGCTAAAGGAATATCAGCCGGTTTACCTTCGGTTTGTTTTTTAGAATCTTCAATCACAGAACCATCGGTTGTTTTCAATACATAATTTACGGATACCATATCTTCATCGGTTGGCTTTGCTCCGTTTCCTTCTTTTTCAACTTTATATTGTAGTCCTGAAGCTGTTGTTTTAACGCCTTCTTTCTTTTTATTTTCTTCTAGGAATTTTTTACTTTCTTCTGCATTTCTTTTTGCTATTTTTTCCAAATGTTTAGGAACATAAACAGTCATAAAAGATTGTATGGAATCTTCTGAGAATAATAATTGTTTACCCTCAAATTTGTCTTCCATGGCTTGTTTAATAATATTTACATTTAAATCTTTATCAAACCCTTGAATTTTAAAATTACGAGCAAGATCTAAGCCAATTGCATAGGCTGCTTTTTCATCATCGGTATTTAATTTTGTAACTCTTTGTCCTTCCTTATTACATGCAACAAGGCTGATACCTGCTAATGCCAGTAAAATTGTTTTTTTTATCATTGTGTTAAATAGTTAAATATAATTTTTTTTAGTTGGCTGAGTTTTCTGTATTATCTTCCGGATTTTTAAAATCCACTAATTCAATATCAAAAATCAATACAGAATTAGGTCCTATATCCATTCCCGCTCCATTTTCTCCATAAGCAAGTTCAGAAGGAATGAAAAATCTATATTTTGACCCTTTGGTCATTAAGGCTACCCCTTCAGTCCAACCTTTAATTACTCTGTTTAATTGAAATTCAATTGGGTTACCTGCATTATTTTTATCTGTCGAATCAAATATTTTTCCATCGAGAAGTTTACCGGTATACTTAACTTTTACCATATCATCTTCGTTTGGCTTTTCATTAGATTTGCTTTTTTCTAAAACCTCATATTGTAACCCAGATGCTGTTGTAATTACTCCTTTTTTCTTTTTATTTTTTTCTAAAAAAGCTAATCCTTGAGTTTTATTTAGCTCTCCTTGTTCTTTTCTTTTCTTTTCAAATTCCAGTCTTTTTTTTGAAAAATATTTCTGCATAAATGAATTAACAGAATCCATAGGGTAAATCGATGGTTTACCGGCTAATTCATCCCTAAATGTCTGATTAAATATATTAATATCTATATCTTCTAACATATCTTGTTGCTTTAAACTTTGAACAATGTTATATGCTAAAGAATACGACAATTTTTGTTTATCTGTTTTTAATTCAATTTTATCTTGTGCAGAAAGTGATAATGAGCAAATTATACCTAATAATGTAACGATTTTATTTTTTTTCATTCGTTTAAAATTTATTATTTTTTATTCTTGACCTTCTAATTTTTATACTAAAAAAATAACATTTAAATTATTTTTTCAATAGTATAAGTACCCTGCAAATATCCGATAATTTATTGAAACACGAATATAAATTTTAGTTAATATTCTATAAAAAAGAATTTATTCTTTTTTAATCGGTAAAAATCTTATAAATAAATATTGGTCATTATATTTTTTTAGTAATTTTAAAAATCTAATCGAAAATCATTTCTTAACTTCTCTAATAATGGATTTTCCTTTACCATTTTTTCGTATTTATCTTTATCTGTTAGAAGGATCGTTCTTTGAGTTTCCTTAATTTGATATTTAAAATTAATGGAATAATTATTTACCTCTTTTTTCAGTTTTTGAAAAATATCTTCACGTAAGTGTTCAAATTCATCATAAGCTGAATTGGAAGGAAATTCAAAAAAAATAGTATGATTCGGCTTAACACTGCATTGGGTCGTGTTTAAAACACTATATAAAACCGGTTGGTTTTTTAAAGTTTCCAAATAGGTATTCCAAAAACTCTTAACTTGATCTTCAGTAAAATCGTCTTTATCTCTTTCGGAAAAATCTAAATTAGCTACCTTTTCTTCTTTTTGAGAAGCCGTGTGAAGTGATCCCTTAATTGAAAGAAATGATCCTTTTTTAGTTTGATTTCCCAGAGGTATTCCACTTTTTACAATTGGTTTTGAAGGTAAATTATTTTCATCTTTCACCTGAGAATTACCAACTTTTTCTATCTGTTTCTCTTCCTCGGATTTTATGGTTTGGGGTGTTAATTTATTTTCCTGCTTTGCAGGAAGATGATTAGGCGGTGGTATTATCCTAAACTTTTTTTTTTAGTTGTAGGAGATTCACCAGCTGTTAAAGATGCCAATTGCATTAAGGCTATTTCAATGGATAGTTTAGGACTTTTACTATTCCTAAAGTTTATATCAGCCTGATGACAAATTTCAATAGCGTCTATCAAAAATCTGGATGAGCAATTTTGAGCTTGTTGCAAATATTTTTGCTTGGTATTGTCTCCTACTTCCAACAGGGAAATTGTTTGAGGATTCTGTGCTACCATTAAATCTCTAAAATGACTTCCTAATCCTGAAATAAATAATTGTGGATCAAATCCTTTTTTTATAATATTATTAAAAGCTAAAAGTAATCCGGGAATATCATTTTTTAAAGCTAAATCCGTTATTTTAAAATAATATTCATAATCAAGAATGCTTAGGTTTTCTGTAACGGATGCAACTGTTAAGTTTTTTTGAGTAAAAGTAACGAGTCGGTCAAACATAGAAAGAGCATCGCGTAATCCCCCGTCTGCTTTTTGGGCGATAATATACAAAGCATCTTCTTCATATTGAATGCCTTCTTCTTGAGCTATTTTTTTTAAATGATTGTTTATATCATTTACTTCAATTCTCTTGAAGTCGTAAATCTGACATCTTGAAAGAATGGTAGGAATAATCTTTTGCTTTTCTGTTGTTGCCAAAATAAAAATAGCATGTGCAGGTGGCTCTTCCAATGTTTTCAAAAAAGCATTAAAAGCAGCATTAGACAGCATGTGCACCTCATCAATGATATATACTTTATATTTTCCTACCTGAGGAGCGTAACGCACTTGTTCAATCAGATTCCGTATATCGTCTACAGAATTATTGGAAGCTGCATCTAATTCAAATATATTGAATGCAAAATCATTCTCATCAGTCTCTCCGTATTTTTCATTAATTTTTCTAGCTAAAATACGGGCACATGTAGTTTTACCTACTCCTCTAGGTCCACAGAAAAGCAATGCCTGAGCTAATTGATTATTATCAATGGCATGTTCCAAAGTATTGGTTATGTGACTTTGCCCTACAACAGCATCAAATTCTAAAGGTCTATATTTTCGGGCTGAAACTACAAAGTTTTCCATGAGTGTACAAAGTTACTAATTTTCTGCTTTTTCTGTTATTTTTTAGATAGGTTTCTCTGCACAATCGTTACATAATCCATGAATAACAATATCTAATTTTTCAGCGATAAATCCTTCTGGAATGTTTATATTCGGCGTTCTTACAGTCCGCATACAGTATATTTTTTTACAATTTTTGCAACAAAAATGCATATGGCTGTCAGCATGTTGCTCCTCAGAACAATTATCCATACATAAGGCATAAACAGTTATATGCCCATCATTTATTGTATGCAATAATCCTTTTTTTTCAAAAGTCTTTAAAGTCCTGAATAGAGTAGTTCGGTCAGAATAATCAAAACCAGACTCCAAATCCGATAAGGATAAAGCAGTATTTTGTTTTAGAAAATAATCTAAAACCAATAAACGCATGGCTGTGGGATTTATATCTTTTTGTTTTAATATATTTTCTAAATCATACGACATACTACATTCTTTCCGGTGCCCCTATACCCAATAGACTTAACCCGTGTCTAATCACATTTCCGGTCCACTGAGTTATTGCCAAACGCAGTTGTTGTTCTGATTCATTTTCGGCATCCAAGATACGATTACTTTGATAGAAAGAGTTATATTCTTTAGAGACTTCGTATATATAATTGGCTATTAATGCGGGATTTAAATCTGCAGCAGATTTTTCAATTAATTCCTCATAAGAGGATAAAAGTATGATTAATTTTTGTTCTGCCTTATTTATTTCTTTATCTTTAATTTCTAAGGTTTGCTTTGCGGATTTTCTAAGCACGGAACAAGTACGGGCATATGTATATTGGATAAACGGACCGGTATTTCCATTGAATTCGATACTTTCATTAGGGTCGAATAAAATTCGTTTCTTAGGATCAACTTTCAAAATAAAATACTTTAATGCGCCTAAGCCAATAAGTTCATTCACTTGTTCTTTTTCATTTTCGGTGTAGCCTTCTAATTTTCCTAATTCTGAAGTTTTTTTAACTGCTTCTTGATGCATTTCTTCCATTAATTCATCTGCATCAACCACCGTACCTTCTCTTGATTTCATCTTTCCACTTGGTAAATCTACCATTCCGTAGGAAAGATGATATAATTTATCTGCCCATTGATACCCTAATTTTTTTAAAATTAGAAACAATACCTGAAAATGATAGTCTTGTTCATTTCCTACTGTATAGATTAATTCATTAAGATGATAACGGGTAAATCTTTCAACGGCTGTTCCTAAGTCTTGTGTGATATAGACAGAGGTTCCGTCTCCTCTCAACAATAATTTTTGATCTAACCCCTCTTCTGTTAAGTCTGCCCAAACAGATCCATCTTCTTTTTTAAATAAAATTCCTTTTTTAAGTCCTTCTTCAATAACATCTTTTCCCAGCAAATAGGTGTCACTTTCATATTGGACTAAATCATAAGATACTCCTAATCTTTGATATGTTTTCTCGAAACCTAAATACACCCAACTGTTCATCTCTTTCCACAAAGCTTTTATTTCCGCATCGCCGTCTTCCCACTTTTTCAACATTTCTTGAGCTTCTAAAAGAATGGGTGCTTTTTTCTTAGCTTCATCTGCATCCAATCCCGATGAAATTAAAGATTGTATTTCTTCTTTGTATTTTTGATCGAAAATAACATAATATTTTCCTACCAAATGATCTCCTTTGATTCCTGTTGTTTGTGGAGTTTCACCATTTCCATATTTTTTCCATGCCAACATGGACTTACAAATATGAATACCCCTATCATTAATTATTTGTCCTCTCAACACCTCATTTCCTGCTGCTTTTAAGATGTTACTAATTGAAAATCCTAATAAATTATTTCTTATATGTCCTAAATGAATTGGTTTATTGGTATTCGGAGAGGAATACTCAACCATTATTTTTTCAGTATGCTTTTTCGTAAGCTTAAAATCTTTAACTGAATATTTTTCTTTTAATAGTTTAGTAAAGACGGTCGGATTTAAAGAGAGGTTAAGAAAGCCTTTAACTACATTAAAAGCAACAAATTCCTCCTTAGCTGTAAGATATGATCCTATTTTATTGGCTATTTCCTCCGGCTTCTGTTTCACTAGCTTAACAAAGGGAAAAACCACTAAAGTATAATCTCCTTCAAATTCATCTTTAGTTATTTGTATTTCAACATCTTCAACTTTATGTTGAAATAAATTTTCAATTGCTTGTATACTTTGTTCTTTTATATAAGACTTTAGGTTCATTGTTTTTAATTACTAGTGAATGTACAAATTTAGGCATTTCCCTTAAATGTGTAACTTTTTATACTACTTCAATTAACACAAATATGATGACGTATTCTTTTTACGATGTATTATTTATAGTTTATAGACAATTTATAGCAATAATTCATAGTAGACATATTTAAATTTACATGCTTAATATTTATAAAATCTTCAAATTATATAAAATAAATATTTCTTGAGGATATAATTTATTAATAATCACCAATAGTTTGTCATATATTCTTATCAATAGGTTTGCTTCCTTTATTACACCATTTTATTATAAAAAATTATCTATACTTCAATAAGATATTTATAACTGGAATTAGTATGTTTCATTTCGGCCAAATGAGTAGGTAAACGGTCAAAACTGCTGATTTTTTGATCTCTCAACTTTAATTTACCTGTACTGATTTGTTGTAAAAGTTTCTCCCCATCAGTCATTAATTGAACCATTTGTTTTTCCGATGCAAATCGGTGAAATGCTCCCAAAGCGATTTCATGTAAGGAAACACAAGTTGTAAATGGAGGTAAAGGATTAGTATCTACTCTCCCTTGTATGGCAACTATATGTCCATAATAGGCTGCTAGATCTAAAAGTTGAGAAGCATGATTTCCACTAACCGTGTCAAAAATAACATCAAAGTTACTTCCGGGTAGAGCCTCTTTTATTTCATTTTTCCAATCATCATTTTTATAGTCGACTGCTTTACTAACTCCCATCTTATAAAATTCGTTATGATGTTGGAGATCGGCAGTTATATAAACCTTAGCTCCTGCATTCAGAATTAATTGGGTAAGAAAATATCCTACCGATCCTCCTGCTCCACTTATTAGTACATTTTTATTACGTATATCCGGAATTTTCTGCATAGCCTGCCAGGCGGTTAAAGAGGGACAAGGAAATGCTGCAGCTGCATAATCACTAAGTTTTTCAGGAATATGCATAATGCGGTTCCCTTTAAGAATTGTATGAGTGGAAAAACTGCCTGCTTGGGTAAGATCAGAATGATAACATACTCTTGCTCCGATTTGTATACGCTTCATTTTCTTTCCTGTTTTAATAACAATACCGGCACCATCTACTCCGGGAATCTGATCTTTTACCCATGAAGGATTGCCGGATGATATCAGTTTCCAATCAACCGGATTAAGTCCTATGACAGTATTTTTAATGAGTACTTCATCATCTTCAACTTCTCTGATTTTATATTCTTTACAAATTAAATCTTCCGGTTCTCCTCTATGCTGCCAACACCAAGCTTTTGAATATATTTCGTTCATAATTATCGTCAAATTATATAGATTTATAAATGATATGTAAACTGCTCAACTCAAATTAAGATTTTATCGAAACCTACACTTTTATACTTTAAAGAATTTATTCTGCAAAAGGTCCGGATATTAGATTGGTAAGAACCCCTTTAGGATCATTTACTAGTGATTTATAACTGAAAAATATACTTCCTTTAACTTCTGGAAACTCACGATTAAAATATACTTGCTCAACAAGTTCATTCGGATTTTTCCATTGATTGACTCTATAGGCCGCCATTCCTATATACAGTTTGGTGTCTGTTTCTTTAGCCATGCTGCTCCACCATTCCACTAAAGTGGCATAATCGGCAAGATTATGTCCTCGATGCCAATATAACTGAGGAGCTATATAGTTTAACCACCCTTTTCTCATCCAAAGTAAAACATCAGCGTACAAATCGTCATAATTTTGTAATGCTTTGGTTTTCGATCCTAAAGGATCATTATTTTGATTTCTCCAAACACCAAATGGGCTAATGCCAAATTCTATATCTTTATTTTTGGATTTAATGCTCTTATATAATTTTTGTACAAAAGTATTAATGTTGTCTCTTCTCCAATCTGCTTTACTGGCAAAAGTTACCCCATATTTAGTGTAAGCCGTAAAATCAGGATAATCGAGTTTACCCACTTTATAGGGATAAAAATAGTCATCCAAATGAATACCATCTACTTCATAGTTATTAACTACTTCCATAATGGACTGTATTACATAATCGCGTACTTCCGGAAGACCCGGATTTAGATATAATTGATTGGCATATCTAACCACCCAATTGGGATGCTTGAATGCAATATTATCAGTAGCCAATGAGCTCCAATTGGCATTGGCTGCAGAAAGTCTAAAAGGATTAAACCAAGCGTGTATTTCTATATCTCTTTTATGTGCTTCTTTAACCATAAATTCAAGGGGATCGTATCCCGGATCTACTCCTTGAGTTCCTGACAAATAACCCGACCAGGGACTTAATTTAGATGGATATAAAGCATCAGATGCGGGTTTTACCTGAACAATAATGGCATTCATTTTCCATTTTTTTACATTCTCCAATAAGGTTATAAATTCTTCTTTTTGTTGTTCAGCAGGTAAACCGGGTTTTGAAGGCCAATCTATGTTTAAAAATGTTGCCACCCATACGGCCCTGAATTCTTTCGTATTTTTTTCTTCATTCTCTTCTTCTACAGGCTCATTGGTACCGGCAAAAATTAATGTTAATGATAAAAAATGTGCTACAATCAAAAATAATTTTTTGCTTTTCATTTATTTTATTATTTATTACTTAGAGAATTCATTCAATTTATTTATAAAATTTTATTACACAGTGTTTTTGAAAATTAAGATTCACTTTCAAAAATATCAGCTTTTGATATGAGATCTTCAGGCAAAGTTTTCTTAGCTTTTGCACCCATTTTTTTTAAATTATGTATTTGAGACACAATATTACCTCGCCCTTCTACCAGCTTGTTCATAGCGTTTCCATATTCATTTTTAGCCTCATTCATTTTTTTCCCTATACGTAACAAATCTTGTAGAAATCCTTCAAATTTATCATATAAATTACCAGCAGTTTTAGCTATTTCATATGCATTCCTTTGTTGCTTTTGATTATTCCACATACTATCAATAGTTTTCAAGGTTGCTAAAAGAGTAGATGGAGTAACTATAACAATATTTTCTTCGAAGGCTTTAGCATATAAAGATGATTCATAATTTAAAGCTAAAGAAAAAGCCGTTTCAATGGGGATGAAAAGTAATATAAAATCTAATGAATTTTCTGCATGTAACCCCTGGTAATTTTTCGATGAAAGTTGATTAACATGTTTTTTAATAGAATTTATATGATCTTTTAAATGAAGTTTTTTTTCTTCTTCATTATCATTGTTTATGTAACGTTCATAGGCTATTAAAGAAACTTTGGAATCTATAATCATCTTTTTATTATCAGGAAGATATATGATTACATCGGGAATATACCGTTTTCCATCTTCAGAACTCAAGCGTTCTTGTATAAAATATTCTCTTCCTTTTTCTAATCCCGATTTTTCTAAAACTCTTTCTAAAACCAATTCTCCCCAATTTCCTTGAATTTTTGTATCTCCTTTAAGAGCTTTAGTGAGATTTTCAGCCTCCTGAGAGATTCTTAAATTTTGGTTTTGTAAATAATGTAATTGTTCTTTTAAAGATGCATAGATCCCTATATTTTCTTTTTGGCTTTCTTCCACTCTCTTTTCAAAAACGGAAATTTTCTCTTGTAAGGGATATAAAAGTGTTTTTATATTATGCCTGTTTTGTTCTGTAAATTTTTCAGTTTTTTGTTCCAGTATTTTACTTGCTATTATCTCAAATTCTTTCCTAAAATTATCTTGAATTTCTTCAATCTCTAATTTTTGCTCTTTATTTTTATGCATTAAGTTTTCAAAATCGGCATCTTTACGAGCTAATTCAAGCAATAATTGTTCTCTTTCCTTTTTTATTTTTTCCTTTTCAAACAACTCTTTTTCTTTTAGTTCTTCACTTTTACTTAAACCGGCATGTAAAACTTTTATCTTTTCATTTAAAAGAATTTTTTCGGAATTAATGGATGAATCATTAATTTTTTTTCCGATATATATTCCTATTAATAAAAAAATGATACTAAATAGTAAAACCAAAAATATTTCAATCATAAATATAAGAGTACAAAAATGGATGTTTGAAAAATCAAGTTCTACTTACGTTTTAAATATTATTTTTTACTTCGTAAGTTTTCTGTATAAAATTTGAGAAAATAGGGAATGGTTTCAATTCCTTTATAAAAGTTAAATAAACCATAGTGTTCATTAGGAGAATGAATAGCATCACTATCCAATCCAAACCCCATTAAAACAGATTTTGCTCCCAGTAATTCTTCAAATAGAGAAACAATAGGAATACTGCCCCCGGTTCTGTAGGGTAAAACTTCTTTATTAAAGGTTTTTTCCATAGCCAGTTTAGCTGCTTTATATCCGGGATCTGAAGAGGGTAAAACATACGCATTACCTCCGTGATGAGGGGTGACTTTTACTTTAACACTTTCCGGAGCAATGGATAAAAAATGTTTTGTAAACAATTCAGTTATTTCCTCAGGATTTTGGTCAGGAACTAACCTCATGGATATTTTAGCATGAGCTTTTGATGGAATAACAGTTTTAGCTCCTTCTCCTGTATAACCTCCCCAAATACCATTTACATCTAAGGTAGGTCGTATAGATGTTCTCTCTAACGAATTATATCCTTTTTCCCCTTGCGTCCCTTTTAAACCAATTGATTTTTTAAACTCTTCTTCATCAAAAGGAATTTTATTTAATTCTGCCCGATCTTCAGGAGATAATTCTATTACCTTATCATAGAAGCCTTTAACAGTAATTTTGCCGTCTTTATCAATTAACGAAGCGATCATATCAGAAAGCACGTTAATAGGATTAGGAACTGCACCACCATATAAACCTGAATGTAAATCTCGATTAGGCCCTTCTACTTCAACTTCTACATAACTTAGACCTCTTAAACCGGTTGTAACTGTGGGAACTTGATTTGAAAAAATATGTGTGTCTGATATCAATATAACATCACATGAAAGTTTGCTTAAATTTTCTTTTAAAAAATTCCCCAAATTGACAGAACCTATTTCTTCTTCTCCTTCAATAATTAATTTTACATTACATGGTAAAGTATTTGTTTTTATAAGAGACTCAATAGCCTTTACATGCATAAAGAATTGACCTTTATCATCAGCAGATCCTCGAGCATATATTGCACCTTCCGGATGTATGTTTGATTTTCTTATTACAGGATCGAAAGGATCGGTTTCCCAAAGATTCAAGGGATCTGCAGGTTGTACATCGTAATGACCATAAATTAAAACTGTTGGTAAATCGGAGCTAATAATTTTATCAGCATAAACTACCGGATTCCCTTGTGTTTTACATATTTCAACATTCTCAAATCCGGATTCTTTTAAATTATTAGAAATACTATTGGCACATTTTATTATGTCATTAGCATATGCTGAATCCGCGCTAATAGATGGAATTCGTAATAAATCAAATAATTCGTCTAAATATCTTTGTTTATTTTCTATTTGGTATTGAAAAGCTTTATCCATTTATTTATTATTATAGTAACAAATATATAAATAAAAAAACCGCTTCCAGAATAGTTTTTGAAATTAATAAATAAGAAAATGGCAAAAAACAGGTAAAAAAAAGGTAACCAAATAAACCACTCCAACCCAAAACAAAAAAAGCCTTGTATATTACCTATACAAAGCTTTCTTTTTTAAAAAACCGGCGGCTACCTACTCTCCCGCGTTTGCAGTACCATCAGCGCAAGTAGGCTTAACTTCTGTGTTCGAAATGGGAACAGGTGAGCCCTACCGCTATAACCACCCTAAATATCTTAATGGGATTTTATATAAATTTTGTAAACTCTTACGGCCAATTGTATTAACTTTTATTTTTTATTTTGGACGAAATCTCCGGGTAATTAGTACTACTCGGCTATGACATCACTGCCTTTACACCTGTAGCCTATCAACGTGGTATTCTCCCACGACCCTATATCGAATTCTTATCTTGTGGCGAGTTTCGCACTTATATGC